>NZ_BAABHC010000015.1:0-32353 GCF_039541895.1 Pontibacter saemangeumensis | reverse complement strand
CGGGTAAGCCATAAGTCTGCAAACTTTTCTTACCCAACAGCCGGCACCTGCTTTTTTATCCAGCTAAATCAAAACAGCCTCTGAGAAGGGCCTAAATATTATTTAGCTCAGGCATCACAGAGTCATCTAATTGAACACCCCCAAGGCTACGCAAGTAGATCAAGTAGATTAGGCTCGTATTAAGGCTTGAGTGCCCAAGCAGTTGCTTCAGCAACTGCTTGGTTCTGAGTCTCTTCAAATATTTACTGAAGCAGCAGGACGAAAGCTATACAGCCCATATCAGGTTAAGTAAGCTTTAGCTAGAGGAAAGGGAAGTAATAAATTTGTTTTACCTATGTTTACCCCGATTATCAAAAAGGCTCCTAAGAAGTTGATTCTTAGGAGCCTTGAGTTTTAAATGGTGGTCGCGAAGGGAGTCGAACCCCTAACCTTCTGATTCGTAGTCAGAACTACTATTGTTTCATCTGTTTGCATCTGTTAGCATCTGTTAGAAATTATTCCTTTAAAGCTCATTAGAGCACGTTTTTATAAAATATATATTTACAACTATTCTTGATAGTTAGAATAAATGTATGCAAATTGTATGCAAGAACGTATAAGGAAGAATATATGATCAAAGCTCGTACAGCGATTTTACATGATGACAGAAGGCCCTTGAGGGACGGTACGTTTCCTGTAAAGTTGCGAGTCACGCATAACCGGAAGCAAAAGTACTATTCAACCTCGGTTTCCCTCACAAAGGAGGACTTTGCCAAGGTATATGGAGAAAAACCCAGAACCTATCATAAGAATTTGCTTCTGAAGTTTAGAGAGATTGAAGGACGCGCTTTGCAGGTAATTGACAAAATGAGCGTGTTTACGTTCGCTCTATTCGAGAAGAAGTTCTTTGATGTTTCAGAGCATGACAATGTATTTGATGCTTTTACTCTGAAGATAGCAAAGCTGAAAGAAGAAGGGAGAGCTGGTACAGCCAGTAACTATGAGTGCGCTAAGCGATCACTGATGGCATTTGCCGGTAGAGAGCAACTGCTTTTTTCTGATGTGACATGTGACTACCTTAAGAGCTACGAAAAATGGATGTTAAATGAAGAGAAGTCCCTTACAACAGTTGGTATCTATCTCCGGCCCTTAAGAACTCTGTTTAATGATGCTATTGCAGCAGGGGATATAAACGGGGACATCTACCCGTTTGGGAAGAGAAAGTATCAGGCTCCGGCAGGAGTCAATGTGAAAAAGGCACTTTCACTGTCGGATGTTGGTAAGATATACAAATATGAGCCTGTTCATGATGGCGAGGCCAAGGCAAGGGATTTGTGGATATTCTCTTACTTCTGTAATGGGATAAATGTGAAGGATATAGCTCGCCTGAAGTATAAAAACCTGAGTCATGACAAAATAATGTTTATAAGAGCTAAAACAGAGCGTACTACCAGGCAGAAACTTAAAACGATTGTTGCAGTGGTCAGCCCTGAAATGCGGAAGATAATTGAGCGGTGGGGAAAAAAGCCGGTTATTGCTGACTCTCATATCTTCCCTATACTTGAAAAGGGCCTTTCTCCAGAGCAGGAGCTTGCCAAGGTGAGGCATGCTACCAAAGCAATAAACAAGTATATCAAACGGATAGCCGAAGCTGTTGGGATCAAGCAAAATGTGTCTACCTATACCGCCAGGCATTCGTTTTCGACAGTGCTGAAGAGGCAAGGGGTCTCAACGGAGTTTATCTCTGAGTCTCTTGGTCACATTGACTTGAAAACAACAGAGAATTATCTCGATAGCTTTGAGGATGATGTTAAGCGGAAACATGTAGAAAAGCTTTCTGCGTGGGATGAATAAAGACTGTTGGGCTTTCAATAATGTTTGTTCTTGCGTTTTTTAAATTGATTGACAGTGTTTTGCACTGCCTCTCTCCGCATTTCGTCCACAGTCACGTTTCGTCCGGCCCTGACCCATGATAATAAATCTTCCTCCGAGAAATATAACCGATTTCCTCTTTTACACACCGGTATCGTTTGCTTGCTGACATGGCTGTAAATTGTTGAAACTGATACTTTAAGCATGTCGGCGGCATCCTTCACTGTCAGATTATGTCCTGTCACCGCACGTTGGGGCTGATGCTGTGCTGCAAGCATCTCACTTAGGTATTGGATCATTGTCTCAATGCTTCTCAGCCGGTTGTCGATATTTTCAAAGGGGTTGTGCGTCATGAGTTTTTGTGCTGAAGAGTTGTAAAAACAGTATAGTGCTGTCAGTAACTTCTACTATTCCATTGACTGTTATCTTGTCAATCAGTGAAAAGTGTAAGGGTGCGCAGATTAGTGTTTGATGTCTGGGATACGATGAATTAATTCAGCCACACTAGTGCAGTGTGTAAGGGTAAAGTTGGGTGGTGCGAAACACACCACCTAACTTTCAGGCAGATTTCAATTTTCAGCCGCTTACAATTGGCCATTAGGTAAAAGTTCTGACCTTACCCATACAGAACAAAACCTGTCCTTGATAAAAACATAGTCCATAATTGAGCGCAATATCATGCCGGAGTCATGATAGGATCCTTCCTCGCCGCTAGCATCATAAACTGAATGGAGAATGAGGCAATCCGGCATAAAGCGATTTGCAGGTATGTTGGGCTTTCTGTAGCGTGGCGCAGTTAAGGTTTCTGCATATATGAGGCCAACATCACAGTTGCTGATTTCAGGAGTATTGTATCTGTACATAGCAGGTTCTATGAAAGGTATCTTGATACCTTTGAAATTCCCCAGCATTTGCTGCAGCTTTCTGCACTTCTGAATCGAGTCAAACTTGCTGAAGAATCTGTTAATTGGTTCAAATTCATAGAAGCCTTCTAAATACGGATGATGGTGCCTGTTTTCGGCATAATACTCCTCCAATGAAGAGTAAACATCGATGGTGATCTTTTTCATAAATTTATAGGATTAAAATTGATAATTATTTAATTTTTCTGCGTCATGACTACAAGAAAGCCAGCAAAAGGTCGTGTGCTATAAATTTTATAGCTCAGTGAAATACATAGTCCAATAAGTTTCCCGGATACTTTAAAGATTTGAAACCTTTGTTGGTTAGTTGCGTAGCAGCCGCAGCTATATTCAATTTTACTAATTCTGAAACGATTTGTTCCGGTGAACGAATTCTATTTTAGAAAAACTTCACGTGGTCGCTGAGGGAAAGAGTATTGCAATTTCGGCAAACAAGTGAAAGTAGGGCCATTTGATTCGACCATGTACCCTTATTTTATTGCAAGCACGTTAGAGTGCATTTTTAGAATCCGACAGATTCTTTTAGGGTGTCTCTGCGGCATTTGTGCAGGAACCCGTGGTTCGGGTGTTCTGTTTTCAGTATTTCCAAACCTTTGGTTACTGGTGCAGATATACTGTCATACATCAAAAAGAAATGTATGCCCCTATACAATAGCTCTAAGGTGATGTTCTGCAATTAATCCGGTGCTATTAACATGAGTGATGTGGTCGTGTAAATCTTTCAGATTATTCTCTTTCCTTACATTTTGGATTTCAGTTAGTTTAATCTTTCAGCAGCTTCAAATGGGTGTAGTTCCTCCGCTTTCACCCATATGGAGGCAGGTTCACCCCCTAGGATGATCCTCTCTATAGTGGATCTTAGTACTAGCTGAGTCGGAAAATCGTCAAATTCCTCCTGTTGCATTATCCTGCAGTACAGTTGATGGTGTACATAGGAGTGAATGTGGCCTTCCCCATCTTCCGTCGTCAGGTACCTCAGAAGGCTTGAGTCTATCAGCTTTATTGCTCTTTCATCATGTGTTATATAGGGTATGTGTGTGTACATAAACAGCCCTACAGGATTGATGTCAAATGCATCTGTTATACTCTTGTATTGCCCAATATCGATCATTGCGCCATGATACCAGGAGGTATAGGCATGCAATTCCACAAAGCTTGAAAAAGCTCTTAAATTGTTATTGTCCATTGTTAGTGTTGATTTTTGATAAGAGTTTGCCCTTCTGTGCTGCAGAATAGACTTCTGGAGTAGAAGGAGGCGGGAGCTGCCGTGGCCGCTTCACCCCTGTGAAACAGGCAGCGTTGCCCTTTAAGAAGGGCTAATCCCTCCGTTTGTCGGGACTGATCCCTTTCATTAAATCCGTCAGGAAGTTGTAGTGGTCCCTGTCAGTGTCAGGTTTATTAAGCTCGTCTTCTATGTCCTTCTGCAGGGTCTTCAGGATTTCCTCCTCGGTTTCCTTCTGTTCCTGGCTGGCCTCATCCCTGCTGATAAAGTCTTTCGCCATTATCCAGCCATCGGGCTGCATCTCCCCCGGTAGCATGCCGCTTCTGCAGATGCTCAGGGTGGACGTGCTCCCGGCGTTATCGGTCAGCCTGGACTCGAAATACCCGTTGGTGTGGAAGAAGTCCTCCACGATGTCTTCAGGCTCTGTGAGGTTCAGCCCCGCCTTCTCGTTATAACTGCTGAAGACCTGCCAGGTAAACACCGTCATCAGGCCACTGAGGTTCAGTTTAACGGCGCGCAGCCCATCAGGAGCATGGTAGTATGCGACAGCCATCAGGTTCACAGACCTTATGTCCTTGTACCTGCTGAGAGAAGGGGCTTTGCTCATGAAAATAAACCAGCTGTTCCCGCTTTTCATCGTAAGGGAAAAGCACACGCTGTACGCAGCGTTTTTGCTGATTCTCCTCTTTCTCCTTTCACTGTCGTAGTCATTGCCCAGTCTTTCAAGCTTGCTTCCCTGTATGATTTTCCAATCCTGCAGAACTGATTTAATCGATTCGTGATCGTTCATTGTTTTGTTTTTTTTGCGTTTTTTAAATAATATTTAATCGGTTGTTTCTTTCTTTTTTTAATGAAAAAAGGCAATATGATTCATGAAGCCTTATTTTATAGCTTGTTTTGTTTTCAAGTAAAATCGTGGAAATTGTATTTATTGAAGTATATGCTGTTCTGTATACTTTCTGACCTATTATACTAGGTTTGAACGCATTTGTTCCGGAGCCGGGAAAAACTTTTGCCCAAGGCCTTTATTTTTTTGTGATGGGCCTGTAATCCCCGAGCGGACGCCTTGTGGCCGCCCGAGACAGGGTGGCTTGTGCCTTCACCGGAGCGTCGGGGCCGGATGCATCCGGCCCCGCTCTCTTTATAATGCTGACAATCGTTCAGCAGGTGGAGTCTTTCCTCCTGCTGAACAAATGTCAGCAGGTCAGCCCCATGCTGTGAGCGGAGGCCTTTACCGGTGTCTTTTACCTGTTCAGCCGAGGTAGATGACCTCCTGTTCATCCCTCTCACTGATGAGGGCGACGATACTGGATTTGGGTATCTGCAGCCTGACTATCGTCCTTGGAAGGTGAGCTGTAGTATGGTTCCTCACGTACTCATCCCGAAAGAACACGGCCGTCTTCTCACTAAGGGTCCAGCTGACGCCGTACTCCTCTGATCTGGCCTCCTCTTCACTCATGGCCCTGTAGATAGTGACAGTCTCGGGCAGTTCCCGCAGTTCCTGACGCTCTTCCTCATTCATGAGCAGGTATCGGCTGCCAGGCGTGGAGAAAGCCTCCCTTACCTCCTCCCTCATGTAGTAGAGGTCGTCGGATGAAACATAGACGCTTCTCAAAGCCTTCCAGTATACATCCTCTGTCAGCATGCCCAGAAAGTGCGAGTGAAAGCACTCGAACCTGTCGTAGCTGTTGCAAAGCGTGCCGAAGAGCACACGGTTGAGTTCTTCTAACGTGATGGCCTCATTTACTTTATCGAGGAGGTCGTACATCTCCTCCTCCGCACGCTGCCTGTCTTCCTCAGCTGTCCTATAGAATGATTCAAGTTCCTCTTCTGTCATTCCCCTGTATACAGGGGTACCGGCTGTGACAGCATTCTCCTGCACTGTCTCCATGGTCTCGCCGGATGGCAATTCTCCGGTTGTTTTCTCCCCGCTATGGGAGGTTGTGGTTTCAGTGCTGATTTCTTCAGCTCCGATCAATAGATAGATTGGTGTATGCATAAATTTAAATATAGTTTTCTTCTTATTAAACAGTTGGCTCTTTTCTGATGTTCAGTTTCATTTAAAAATTATCAGCTACTGTATGAGGAGACTCCGTACTCTCAGACTCCTGTTGATCGTCGGGACGTGTCAGAGGTAATATGTCCCATGCTTTTAGCTCATCCTCATGATGAAGCACGTCAATTGGTTATTCCTTATGAAGCACATGATCCAGTCTTCTGGAGATTTCCCGCTTCTGAGTGAAATAAGGGCCTCTGCGGCTCCGGCTATCTCTTCCGGATACCTGCTGGATAAATATGGTGAACTCCGCTTCTGTGGCTCTGATGATGTTCTCTACTCTGTTGTCTGTGGTGTTGTGGTTAAGGTGTATGATATACCCCTTACCAGCTTCCCGCCTCAGGAATGCCTCTGCCACCAGGAAAGCGACAGGCCGTGGCCGTGCCTTTCCTCCCCTGGACAGGCTGACATAGGCGAAGGGAACGTTATGCCTGAAGTCGCTGATGCTTTGCTTCAACTCTCTGGGCTTGCCTGTTCTCTTATAGCTGAGGCTGATGACCTTACCAGTGTCTGACACCTGATAAAATCCTTCATACCCTTTGATGTCTTTGTATATTTCTTCCATTGTGTCCGTTTATTTAATCAGGTACTCCAGATACCAGTTTGCTCCCGCGGATGATGGTCCCTGTTCTGGCTCATAGATGCCCACGTCATCTTTATTTTCCCATAGTTCATAAAGCAGGTCAAATTCATCATATTCATACTCCTCCTCCTCTTCCTCATTACACTCGTCTTCGTTTTCGTCCTCTACATCCTCATCCTCTACATCCTCATCCTCTACATCCTCCTCATCTTTCCCGTAACAGTCATTCTTCTCATCCCAGTAATCATGAAGACGTTCATAATGCTCGCATAACTCGTCATAATACATTTCCACGTCGTTCTCTGCCGTATGTACATCCTGTGTTGAATAATTCATGCCGGCCAGTATACCTGCATAATCAGATGCATTCATGTTGCAGCGAAGTGAGTTGTTTTGGACATGCTTTGGTTCAGGATTCAGTATTTCTTCTGTGTCTTCCCAACTATGCGGTACTTGTGTTTCATATTTTTCTGAAGCATCAGGATTATTGATTATTTCTTCCAGCCCATCCAGAGTGTCTGATTCCGGCGCTTTATCAACTATCTCCGATGCAGGAGTTTCTGACACAGGTGGGGGATAAACCACTTTCTTATCTGATTCCTCTTTAAGTGTGGTAGACTTAACCATGCCTGGTATTCCGGAGTACTGGCTGATAAAGTCCTCCATTATATCCTCAATGGCCTCCTTGTCTTCTTCTTTGTAGATCAGCGCGTCATACTTACCGGCCAGGAAGGTGTTGGATCCTAGTTCGTTCATTATGGCCTTCACGATGTTGTTGTTGAAGACTTCTGACTCCAGCCTGGTCACTCTCTCCCAGAATGCTGAGACACCGTCAGCTTTCTGGGACAGCACGAACGCATTGAAGGTCGGGTAGAGTGCGTTGAAGGCTCTGCGGTAGGGGGTCTTCACCTCATACTTATCATCGCGTGCATTCCATACCTGTGCAAGGAATTCTTCCTTCTCCTCGGTTTTGGTTTCACCGATTCTTACACCTTGTGCTCTCAGCTGGTCGGACAGGGACTTATAGAAAGTTTTGGAGGTTATCATATCAATAACCGTGGCCAACTCTCGCTTACCCTCCGGAGTGGCTGCAGTGGCCTGATATTCCCTTATAAGCGGTACCGCCAGAAGAATGTGAGCTGAGATCAGGTCACCCTGATATAGCGTGCCGTCGTAGTCCTTAACATTGATGAATTTGATCACCGCACTAGGGACACCCAACAGTTTAGTCCATATCCTGTTACCACTGCCTATGTTGAAGGCCACCTCGTCATCGTTGAAGTCTTCACAGGCTCTGATGAACTCCTTGTAGCGTGACTCAGTGAACGGCTCCCCTTTGACATAGGCTCCGGTATCCAGCCACTTCCCGCACTCAGCTCTGACAGCACCCATGTCGATGGAGATATTGTGGAGGTTCCTGAACAGGAAGCTGTACTCAGGGAAACCGTCAACGTCAGCCAATAGCCTCTTGGTGGCCTTTTCTGATATGCTTTTAACGGGTCTGTTTATGAAAACCCTCCTGTAGGCTACAACCGGTACAAACTCCTCATGCCGGAAGGTGTCAGTGTAGCGGTACTGCATGGCGACGTGGCTGGCCGTTGAGTACAGTTTCTTGCCACTGGCTGATTTTCTAAACTCAATCAGGCCTATTTCACACAGGCGCCTCAGCCACTCGGCTGATTTACCGCCCAGGGTGTCCTTGAGTACCTGCGAGTCGATGGATACCCACCCCTCTTCCCCGCCTTCGTGCTTGTTTGAGATGATCCTTAATATCCGGAGGTATCCGAAGTATTGGATATCGGTCAGGGGTTTATCTGAGACATTGCTCAGGAGGCCCCTCAGATCGTTAACGATCAATTGCGGAATGCTGCAGATTACTTCTTTCTGTACAGACTTTGCTTTTCTCCCCATTGGTATTGCATTCTTTTAAATCTCATTTCGGTTTGTTCTTAATTGTCGGTGACCTGCGTGAACGGCAGACCTCTCCAGACTTTTTATGAGATTGCTGAATGCAAAAGGGTTAATACAAATGTAGGGGGGAGTGTCGCTGAAAAGGGGACTTTCAGAAACTATTTTTGCGGAGGCTTGAAAATACTTTATTCAGTTCAATTGTATATGGTATATATTTAATTAATCAGGGATAATGACCCTCCGGCATCTTCAGGTGTCATCCTCTTTTTCTGTTCGTTTCCTCAGGTGCGTTTTGTGAACATAAAGTACAGAATGTGGAATAGGGGGCCTTAAATGAATACATGAAAAAAGTGTCATATGTGAACATATCCCTTTCCTAATTTTTTTTAATCTTTATAATATGTTCACAAAATGCACCTTATCTTTTACATTACTGAACATCCTGTGAAAGGAGCAGACCTTTTGACGCAAAAAGAACATGTATGAATATACTGACTCCTGTGAGTGGTACTATGGCCTACTGGCTAACAACAGGTAGGCCTGATGAATGTCACATCTTTCACTATATAGTCTTCAATACTATGAGTGCTCTGCGGTGCAGAGTGCTCTTGGTACATGAGACCTGCAACTTCATATATAATGAATCTATTGGCAGAGTTCATGATGAAGGGGGCTAAAGAGGCTGTCAGAGAGTTTAATATGAGGAGGTGCCGGTAAGAACTTTAATTATGCTAATCTTCTCCTTAAGCCTTCAATACAACCACTGGTAAGACTTTCATTTAGTCTTGACTTGTCTGACATGAACCTCAACATAGGGTTTTAGAGGATAATGTGACAAAAGGCTGCTTATCTTGGATATAACGCTATACAAGCCACTGTTATAATCGACTTTAACATGTATAAAGGTTTTTTCAATATTGATTTCGCAGGTTCCTGAGCTTTGAAGCAGTATAGTTTTTTACTCTAATTATTAATGTAATATATGATGTGATTTCTATATATTGTCATGCGGATAGAAATCCAGAATCAAGATCTTAGAAGCTTGAGAAAAGATTCCATGGATTTTGCAGTCCCATATTCATCGGTCATTTAGTAGTTAAGACAAAGCCTTCAATGTTATTCCTGATTTGGTCACATGAACTTAAAAGATAAGATTCACAGCAGCATTGAATCCCTTAACGGTTCAGAATTAGCTGAGCTTTCAAATTACATTGACTTCCTGAGGTATAAGGGAAAGAACCCCGAAGCTGTTAATATGCGGAACCTGCTTGACCATCTCCGTCTATATGGAATATGCTCCTGGAAGGAATTGGCTGATGCTATCAGAGGATCCGGTGTAAAAAGTTCAAATGCGGGTTATCTGCATAGAGAGAAAGCAGAAAAGTGGTTAAGTCTTACCTATGGCCTCACGGATAAATTAGCTGGAGAAGTAATCAGAGAATTGTTTGACATGCGCCTGTTATATGAAAGCTGGAACGGGAATATAGGTTAAACAGGAAAATTCAAGATGCTGTAGGCATGCATGTAGTGCCAGCCATGAAATTCCTAGTCTTGAGGATACAGATAACTTTGACCCTTTCTGAACACTCAATCCCGTCACACCGGTTGCCTGAACTTTATTGATTGCTTTTACTGCATACAATCTAGCCTGAGATTTTTTGAAGGGCAGTATAAGCAGCTAAGCGTCTCAACGTTTCATCCACTAAATAGATTGACTTCCTGTTACTGAGGTGCCTAGGCAAGCTATAAAACTTTTGCATATCCGTTAAGAACTTCTTATATAATGAGTTCAGTATTTGCTCAGCCCTGCCTTTATCCGGATCATAGTCTTTTAAGGTATAGTTCCGCACATGATCAGAAATATCATCCCATGTAAATAAGCCTGGGATATCATGAAGAGTTGGTGCAATACTGAATTCAGGCCTTTCCTCTCTTCTCCACAAGGTAAAGCCTAAAGATGCTTGCAAGACCCTGCCGAAGAGATTCAGCGGGGGTAACTGTCTTTCTTTAGTTAGTTTCAGAAGATAGCTTTCATAAAAGTTATGTAAACTAGCTTTCAGTATTGGCAGATCATTCTCCTCTCTTAATAATTTTGCTGCTTCATAAAGAAAACTGTACGTGTCCTCCTTAGTGGTAACATATCCATAACCATCGTTTTCAAGACTAGGAAACATAATTGATTGCGATACCTTTTTGTAACCGCCCACTAATTTGCCATTTACTTGCCGGTATATTTGTATGCCCTGTATTCGTAACTCCTGCCCATCTTCCATTATCCTGTTTAATATTTTGAAACGACCCTCAGCAAATTCCTGATCCTTTTTAGGACCTTGTTTTATTATAATTTTACTTTCGTGTGATAGCAGAGCTAAAAAACCTCCTGCTTTTTTGATAGGTTTGACATCTTTGAATTCTACTATACCTTTCTTCAGTAATTGCTCAAAAGGATCATCTTTTACATATATATGTCGCATATCTTCACCATAGTGTTTAGAGGGTGAAGGAATGTGGCTCGTGGTATAGGGATACATATGGCTGAACTGTTGAAAGTAGTCTCTATCAGTCTTGTGCTTTTCTCCAGCCTCTTTAAAATTATAGTCAACTGTTGTGTAAGGCTTGGAAAAACTAGGATCATCAAAACTGCTTAAAGCCTGAAAAACAATATCAAGAACGGATCCGCTAATAGCATAACTGAAATTGGTTTTCTCTTTAGGATAGCCATTATCCTTAATATCTTTCGGTCTTGTTACCGGTACGTCTGGAGACTCATGACTTAGTTCTTTATTTAACTTTCTGATATATCTGTTTGTAGGAACTTCCGCTAATCCTGTCATTGACTCTAACCATTTTGATAAAAGGCTATCTACGATTTCTGGATTGGTGATGTGCTTTATCGACTTTTGAACCCCGATTCCTGTATTTAGCAGTTCAGGTAGTCTGACCTTGTCTTCTTCAATTCTTACCCTGGGAGAGGCCATCCTTGCTCCCAAATAAGCTTGGGTCGCCTCTGCCCATAGCACAGGATTAGCTAGAGGGACTGATATGCTGTTATCCAATGGCTTTCCGGTAAGCTGTGACAAAGTTGGTATTAGCCCCACCATACGATCAAACCTATGCTGAAGCTCAATCTCATGTACAAGACCCTCTTGTAGTTCTACTGGTTCTTTTCCCGCAAACCAGAAGGAAGATGCGATTTGTGTAGCAAGGTTGAAGTAAGAGTCAAGGCTTACTTTATACTTACCCATCCTGCTGTTTCTGTTACTGCTTGCCAGCCATTCTCTCACATCTGAGTGGGTTGTACCCATGTTATTCATATCATCCCCGATAGCCTTGTCAAGCAATGTTCTTTCAGCAATTCGCTGAGACCTTTCCAGTTCGATCAGCCGTGCTTCTATAGCGCTTATACCTAGCTTGAGGTCTCTTGACAAATAATGAAGCTGGACGTTCATGGATCTTTCCATTGACGCGATTTGCTCTGAAAGAAGCACGAGTTTATGCTCTATGGCCTCAATACCCTGAATGATATTTTTTAGTGCAGCAGAAAAACCATTCTGCTGTGGCGATGAGAAGAATAAACCCAAACCATTTGCCAATGCACCGGCGAAACCCAATGGTCCGATAAAGCCATTTGCAAAACTTATTGATGCCAAGAAGACCTGCGTTACACTTGATGCCATACTCTCAAACTCTGCTGCAGCACTTCCTCCTGATGTGTTATTGATGATAAAAGAGAAGAGTTGAATTCCACCGGTCATCTCTGCATTCAGGTGTGCAATATCACTTTGCAGTTTCTGTCTGTAACGTAGCCTTTGTTCTACCTGAGTCTGTTTGATTAGTTCGTCAGTTTTTGTTGATAGTGTAGTGAAATAGCTTTCTATAGTTTTGTTTATTTCTGTTTTATTCCGGTTGTTGGATAGTTCAACTATTTTCTTAATCTGTTCTGGTAATCTCTCTGCGTAATCCTCAATTGTTGGTTCTTTAGGTAAGTTGAAGTACATATTGAATGCCTCCTTACCTAATTGAATATGTTTTGAATTCGGCACCAGCTTATTCAGTTTTTCAAGTTGGCTGTGGGCTATAAACCCCATTAATCTCAGATCTTGTTCTGGTGGCCCCCCTGGTAACATCAGATCCTGCAAGCTTCGACCATCAAGAGCCAGAGCACCTGCTTTTTTACAGGCTGGCTCAAGGCCAAGACTCATAACGCCTAAGCCTAATCCTACCAATGGAGTAATAGGGCCGGTTACACCAATTATTGCAGGGAATGAGGTTGCTCCGGTTACAGCTGCACTAAAACCGGTATTACCTATGCTACACCACTTTTCCATTTTCTGAGTCGCTGCGTAGGGAGTAATGTTCGGCAAAACAGAGTAGGCATCTGATTCTAATAAAACTTTATTGTTTTTTATGAAATCTTCAAGCTCCCTCGCTGTCTCCCTTTGCTCAAACCAATTGTTGCCGGCTTGAAGTGTCCTCGCATATATATAGGTATGCATAGCGACAGCAGCTTTTATTCTCTCCTTCTCTGGATCAAGCGCTATGACGTTTGACATCAACACAGGGTTGATATTGGATTGGAGGAAAGCCTTAGAGGACAAAGCTTTCAGAATGTTATAGTCAAAGGATAAGCATCCTGCTGATCCCAAACCCATCAACTTTATTGCTTTTCTGCGAGAGAAGTTCATAAGCGAAATTCAGGAGCAAAAAAACCAGGCTATCTCCCTGCTGATCTTCTTGCAGGCTATATTATAAAGTGAAAAACTATGCTTAAAATACAAATTTATAATGGTTAAACAAATATGTGTCAGCTATTTAACCTGAAGAGGTTTATGGTTTATGTGTAGTGTAGTTTTTCTATGCCCAAAAGAGAGGTTGGTTAAAGATTAACAGAAGCTTTTCAGTAATCTGTATAATGCTGTCAGTTGTGGTGTTATCAAAAGAAATTCAGTGAGTTGAAAAGGTGGGAGTAAGTGCTGATCCTCAGCTTCTTTTAATGTAGAATACCACTCTTCACGAACCTGATGATTACCTCTTAATTATTGTCAAGGCTTGTCTCAGGGTCAGGGCGCAACCCTATCCGGTAACATGAAGGGCAGCTGAATCTGCTGGCTGTTTAAAGACCATTTCAGGCGCTCAGCATTCTGCATGAGGTGTTAGTCAATTATCTGAGAAGCGTTCAGCAGTGGTCAGGAGAATGGCTTTAAGCGAAGCTATTAATGCAATCTGGACCAGCCAGGGTAATGGCCGCTTGTTTGTTCAGGTGCCGGATCCGTTCCGGTGGCACTACCGACTCATCGTGTACAGGCTTCTATCTCACTTATACGGTCTGCAGTTCGTTGATTCTTGTCGTATAGCATGGCGATTTAAAAATATCTTCTAAGCTGGCAGGAATTTTAAGCCCTGTGTCGTCACGTTTATCTTAACCCTGATGAACCTGTCGGTAAGTATATCTATCCCTCCATCAGCCTCCCATGCTTTTCTCTGTCCACCACAACCAACAAGTCGAACTAGAACGGTTCTCCGGCACTTTTCCGGCCTCGTTCACGCCGCACTTCTTGTGCCGTTAGTCTTATGAACTGCCTTAAGTTTGATGGCTACAGTGCGAGCATGATATGGTGCTGTACTATAGCTTTTTCATTAAGTTTTTTACAAGAAGCCTGGCAACACATAATTTACCCATTGCCTTGATGATAACTTAATATCCTCATCCCACAGTTTATATATGCTAATGTGACCTGATAACAAAGACAATTACTTCCTGAACGCTACTGTAAGATTAGCAGCCATCAAAGCTAGTAATATATGATGCTTTTGATCAATGGCTTATACGTGGTATTATTTCTTGCTCCGTTTATATTATATATGAATAATATTTGTATATTATCTGGGAATTCAATTAATACTCTTACTAATGAGCTATGGCAAATCCAGTCAAGTATCTGCAGGTAAATCGTGCTAAAATATACAAGGACCCGACATTGATGGAGGAAATGACGGAGCTGCTATGGGGGGACAGGGTTGAAGTTTTATCCTTAGATGAAAGGCAGAATCAGATCAAGGTGAAAGCCAGGTGGGTGAAGGAAGGGTACATCCATGCAAAGACAGGAGGGGAAAACGTATTGGGCGATAAGCCACTCCTGGAGCTTTACTTTATTGATGTCGGGCAGGGTGATGGTGTTTTGGTAGTAACACCAGACAGGGAGCATATCCTCATTGACGGTGGTTACCCCAGGGATTCACAGCCTCATGGTAAAAGCGCTGCAGACTTTGTTGACTGGAAGTATATCGTGGACTACGGGGAAAGGAAAATCGTGCTGGATGCGATGATTTCATCCCATTGTGACTACGATCACTACGGGGGATTATGGGACCTGCTGAGTCTGAAGCAGAAGCATGAATTAGAGGCCGACGAAATAGAAATAAAGCGTTTTTATCATGCCGGTGTATCCTGGTGGAAATCAACTGATGAAGAAAGGTTTTTGGGCAGGACTGAGGATGGGTATCTGGTAGATCTGCTCGAAGGGAAAGCTTCAGTAGATAAAGGGCTTTCTTCCGGTTCAGATTTAAGGTTACAGGGCAAATGGGCGGAGTTCATAAAATGCATAGCTGACTCTGGGACTACAATTGACAGGCTGGCTTACAACCCTGAAAATGGGTTTGATTATTTACCAGGGTTTGAAGATGAAAAGCCGGTAAAGATAAAAGTGCTTGGCCCCATTGAAAGAACCATCAATGGAAAGGCAGCACTTAAAGAATTAGGAAAACCCTCTCAAAACACTAATGGTAATTCAATACTGCTGAGGCTTGATTATGGCAGAGCCAAAATACTCCTGACAGGAGATTTAAACAAGAATAGCCAACAGTACATTCTGGAGGCCTTCAAAGGGAACAGGCAGGAACTCGCGGCAGATGTTGTCAAAGCATGCCATCATGGTAGTGATGATTGCTCTTTTGAGTTTCTGGAATCAGTCCAGGCAGCCGTTACAATAATATCATCAGGAGATGACGAGTCTCATGCCCATCCCAGACCCAACATAGTGGCCGCATCAGGCATCACAGGCTTTAAGACTATCAGAGACGATGAGATGATTACACCTTTGGTGTACAACACGGAAATCGCCAGGAGCCTGAGAATGGGAAGGCCTTTTAAAATCACACATGATGATTTCTCATCTGATTTAGGTGAAGTGGATATTGAGATGAAGGACATGCAGAAGGCCAGGCTGTCTTACAAGGTCACACCCTCAGGAGCATTGAGTTCCAAGAGCAAAACAAAGCCATTGAATAAGTTAAGGGTAATAGATGGTATCGTCTATGGTTTGGTTAATATCAGAACAGATGGTGATAAAATACTCTGTGCGACCTTAAATGAGAGTAAACAAAAGTGGGACATCAAAACCTTTTCGTCAAGATTTTAGTGATGAGTTACCCATAGGTTGAGAAAAGGGGTTATATGTATCCTAGATTTACATATGATTGATGAATTCACATTCGGCGGAAGGCTCAGAGCTTTCCTAAAGCACAGGAAGCTGAAAGGGAAGGATCTGGGCGCAGTACCGGAGGTGAAGAAGGCGTAGGTGTCGTGCATTGAACGCGGCAGTACAAGGCCTATTTTCAGAGGTTTCAAAAGGTTTTCAGACACCTTCCCTGACCTGAACCTCAACTGGCTGCTAAGAGGTCAGGGAGAAATGCTCCTTGTGGGGGAGCTGGAGCTGGAGAAGTACCTGGCACTATCGCAGGAAGCCAAGCTTCATGCAAAGAAAGAGCTGCAGGAGGAGAAGGAGAAGCTGCAGGTGGTAAAGGAGAAGCTGGAGGCGGAACGGCTTAAGTCTGAGGCACTGGAGGAGCTATTGATCAGGCACCGTATTACTATTCCCAGACACAAAGGGGCTTCTCCCTAATTGAGCATCTGACAACATATCTTTATTTGTGTTTTTGCTGCTCTTGATTCCTCTATCCACTAAAACAGTTCCGGCAGTTATCTTGATAGTTGCTTAGAGCGTGATGGAAGGCATAAGGGTTATTCTACAAAGACCTCCCTTACCCGCTCCGACCGTACCAGATAGCTAATCACCACCGCACACATCACCGCTACCCTTGCCAGGCTGAAGAAGTCTATCTTCTCAGGGAAGGTAACAGACAGAGCAACGGAGATGTACACCATATAGAGCAGGTTCAGCAGAAAGAAAGAGATGAAAAGCAGGGGAGTCCACCGCTTTCTGACAAAGAATCCTGCTGTTGCCGCAAGGGCTATCAGAACCGTGAGAAGAGCATGCAGGAGACTTACCGTATCATACGCTTCAGCATTATAATAAAGGCCCATGGCAGCCTTCACCCCGTTGTAACCTATAACGAACAGCAGCAGGTAGAGCCAGAAGCCATAGCCTGTTCTTCTGTCCTCGTCCTCGTAGGCGTTCTCGTTCAGGATGCTTTTCATTTTTAGTTTTAGTAATTTTCAGGTGAAACAGACAGGTATCAGGGAGAGGGGTAACACCTACTCCCTCTTTTCCTCACGGACCGGCTTCACGTCACGGGGAATGGCTGCCTCGGAAGGCACCGGAACGTAATCTGCCTCAAAGGTGCCTCTATAGTGGAAAAGCTTTCCCCACGTCCTGTTACGCACCTCAACCGATATGCTGAACCTTTCCTCTGTGTCGTCATACCACTCACACACATCAGCATAACCGGAGAACAGCATGGGAAACCTGAACCCGATGATCCCCTCGTAAAAGCGCTGCTCGCCTGAGCGCAGCCTCAGGCCTCCGTTCTCAGCCACGGAGAACTCTATGTCCACGGCAAGGTGCTGATGGGTTCCCAGGTAGTCTATCACCTGCTGCCGCTGATCACTGTAGATCATCGTGGCGTCAAACCGCCTCTCCTTGTCTGGGAACTGATACTTCCTTACCCAGGTCACCGTCTCTCTGCCATACCTGTCGATGTAGGCGTAGTTCTCGATTGTGAAGGGGATGTTCCTGCCTTTCTGCGGAAACATGATGTTGCGCCACGTCCCTATGTAAAGAAACGGGAGGGTGTAGGGCTTGCCGTAGCTTACCTCCTGCATAATCCCTCTGCCGATGGAGGCGATCCTGTCCTTGCTGCTGAAGCCAAAGCGCTTCTGGATCTGCGGGTGGAGCTTTCCGAAGTCCTTTCCCATGGCTTTCTGATAAATGGATGTCATTTCCGCTGTTTTGTTATACAGTTGGACGCTCTTGGTGTATGATTCATGTTGATGATGGCAATCACAGAAAGACCGATCATGGAGATGTTGAGGGAGAACGGGTTGAAAGGCAGCGTGTACACGGAGGCTTCACTGAACAAGGCCCCCAGGCCCAGCAGGATCAGGGCAGCGATGCTGATGAAATGGACTGGCTTTCTCTGTATAAAGAACAGCACCAGTCCCCAGGCCACCTCGCCTATACCGACACCAGTTAACAGTGACTCTTCGAACCCTGTGAACAAGCCGGACTGCCTTAGGATCTCCAGTTCGCCTGTGTCTGAGAAGAGCAGTTTCGGCACGATTCCCTGGTAGAGCCAGACCATCGAGAGAATAAGGGAGGCAAGGAGAACCGTTGTCTGCGACAGAAGCGCCTGTTTAGGGTGTATGCCTCGCTCGATCCAGTTTTTAAGGCAGTCAAAGCTCCAGGCCGTAGCCCAGACCATCATCGGGCGGAAGATAAACTTATCGACGGCTTTCCCCAGGCCTCCCCATCTGGTGTCGTAATCGTAACCTGTGAAGAACCTGACCCCTCCAGCCTCTGGTTTGTACTTCCAGTAACCAGCGCCCTGCCTTATTAAGGATATGCCACTGTCGGAGGAGAATTTCAGAACAGAGGTGCTTTCCCCGCTGGCTTTAGACTTTGTTGCCACGCTTTCACCGACACCGCTCACGCTGATGCCAAAGCCGACTCTGGTCGAGTAGAGAAACTGTTGGGGATCATCCGGCTCCTTTCTGGGGAGGTACCTGATCCTGGAGAACCGCAGGTCCCACTGCTCGTGCATTTGAGGGTCTTGTGTGTGAGACCATAGGGTGTCGAGATCGCAGGAGATCAACGTTTCAATATAGAGGGGTTTCCGGTCCACCGCAGCATGTTTATAGATCATTGGTAGCTCCGGTCCGTTCCTGCTTTATTCAGGCAGGTAAACCATCAGCCACTAAAAGGAATGACAGCATATAGAAAAAATAATCCTGCATCCTGGCTCATACACTTCCTTCCAAACCCGAACCCCATGCTTATGCATCATCATGTTTCTCACGGGGCAGGTAAGCAGGTAAGAAAGTTAAATATAAATTTTATAATTATATATTAATTAATATATAGTATATTAATTTTAATTCAAAGGAGGAACCGTAGCGGTAGTGGCTTCTCCATGAAAACTTCTTATAAAGAACTGAAAACAGACACAGATGAAAAGAACCATTCTTTCTGCCATCATCACACTGCTTTGCCTGTCAGGTGTGAAGGCAAATGATCTGAATACTGACCTGGTCGAACTGGCTAAGATCTACCGGAACTTTATGTTTCGCAACAGTCCGACTGAAAGCACCTACAGGCAACTGGAAGGGATAAAATCAGCCGAGCTTGCCAACTCCGCCAGGTTCATCAAAGAAACCATCACCGGTAAAAACAGGCTTGCTGAAACCGAGTTCCTGAGGGTACCTGACGAGGAAACTCTGAAGTTCGTCTATATCATCAGGCGCATCAACTGGAACATACGGGAGGAGAAGCCCCGTGACAATACGGCGCTCATCGCTGAGCTGACTGAAAAGGACATACCTCGCTACGAGCTGATCGACAGCTACTATGACATGCTGTTCAGCGGGGTCGGAAATAAAAACCAACCTTTCAACCTGTCGGGGACCAACTTCACAGTCAGTGACTACAACCTGCAAGATGACACAGAGAAGGGCATCTTCTTCCTCAAGGCAATGGAGCTGTGCGGTACGGTGATATGGGGCTACATGAACATTGTGAATCCCCCGAACCATAAGGCTGCGCTTGAAAACATAGAAAAATATCCCAGGTTCAACGGGCAGCCCTATTTCCAGTACCTGGACTTCGGTTTCCCTGACTTTGAGATGGAGGTAGAGGAAGGCAAGGGAATGGAAAGCTACAAGGCCTATTACATCAACAAGTACTACGACACTCTGCTGTCCCACCTGGCGGTCCTGGGCCAGAAGAAGAAAGACAAGGAACGCAGGAGAGACCTGATGCTAGGCTCCATCTTAAAGGAGAAGAACTATTACGGTTACTCCAGAAGAAGGAGTGAGCTGGAAGCCCTGTTCACGACAGTTGAAGGTAACAGCTAAATAAATTAACAGCCACGCAGAGCAGCAGTTAAAGCATTCGCATTCTAATTTATAGAAATGAAAGTATACAGGAACAGGGAAGGTGGGTTCAGGGAAATCCAGAAAAAAGCATTGTGGACAACTGTACCCCTTGTTGCGCTGGCATTGACCTTTGGCTTCGGTATCAGTTACTACAATTCTGGTAGCAGTGATTTCAGCGCTCTCCCCTTTGTCGTTCTAATCGGGCTTGGGGCCGGAGGGATCGGAATTTTTAAAGGGCTTAACAGGCAGCAGGAACTGTTCAGGAGCTACAGCCTGACCATAGACGAAGATGCAGTACAACGAGAGCAATCAAACACCACAACTTTAAGAATCAGGAAGGCTGACATTCAGGAAATCGTGCGGTGCCCCAATGGAAGCTTTCTAATCAAGGGGAAAGGCCAGGCGGACATAATAGTCGTGAGCGCTCAGATAGGTGACTACGAAGACCTTGAAGCAAGCCTCCGTGAAATAGGGGAGATAAACAGCCCTGTGGCGAAATCACTTACTGAGCGGTTGATATTGCCTTTCATACTGGGAGGGCTTGGATTGATGGCTATTGTTTACCTGTCTACAAACAGGTATCTGGTGCTCGTCTCCGGAACTATGCTGGTGTCAGGTTTGGTCTGGGCTGTCTGTCAGGTGCAAACCAGCAGGAACGTGGACAGGAAAACAAAGAGAAGCAACTGGTGGACGGTGGTGGTCATACTTGCCGTTTTGGGAATCCTGTATTCAAAGCTCGTTGGGTAGCACCTGAACGCATGCCTTTCACCTTCTCACATCCTGCAGCCGTCTTACCGTTTACATTCCTGCCAAGAAAGTGGTACTCGCTGACGGGACTTGTGGTCGGCAGCATGACACCTGACTTTGAGTATTTCCTGAGGATGAGAGTGGAAAGCAACTACAGCCACACCGTAGGCGGCTTGTTCTGGTTTGACCTGCCTCTGGGGCTTTTACTCGCCTTTATTTTTCATAATGTTGCCCGTGATAGCCTGTTTGATAATCAGCCGGTAATTATAAAGTCACGGCTCATACGCTACAAAAGCTTTGACTTCAACGCCCATTTCAGAAGGAACTGGTTTGTGGTAATAGTGTCTGTTTTGATTGGAGCTGCCTCTCATTTGCTTTGGGACAGCTTCACGCATGAGCATGGGTTCTTAGTGAATGCTATTCCATCTTTGTCTTCCACTATGCAGGTAATGAGTTGGCAGTTACCAGTATACAAGATCCTGCAGCATGCCAGCACTTTGGTAGGCGGTGCGCTGGTTGCTCTGGCGGTTTGGAGGCTGCCTTCTGGTGGTGGGGCAGGAGGACAAGCAAGCTCAACCTATTGGGGTGTTGTGGTTGGCTTAACAGTAACAATCATGGCTATAAGGCTGCTGAGTGGCCTGGACTACAGGCTGTATGGGCATATGGTCGTGACAGGCATAAGCGCTTTTTGTATGGCTTTGATCTTGACACCTCTTGTCAGACGCAGCAATCCATAGTGTCTATTGCGGTCGAACTGGCGACTGCTTTTCTTTATGATTTCACTATCTTTCAAGAGTTAGATTCAAGTAGAAGGGTAAACCTCCTTCTTAAGATCCGTCACTGCATTGATGAAAATGCGGAGTTTAAGCTACAAAGACCATTGCTTAAGTCGTTAATATGGTCTTTGAAGCTTGCTTCTCAAAGTGAATTGATAACCTCAGGCACGTTGTTCATCGGCAAATTGACCAACGGTGACACAGGGTAGGCCTTCATCTTAGCGGCATCTAAAGAGTGCAGCAGCTCCTGAGACTCGTGTCCATCCAGCCACAGCTCCTCCGCCTCCGGCGACAGGATCACCGGCATGCGGTCGTGGATGGGCTTGACCAGATTATTCGCTTCTGTCGTGTTGATGGCGAAAATGTGCAGGACTTCGCCAGCCGCGATCTCAAATAGTTATTTTTTTCTCAACTCCCAACAATCCCTATCGTACCTTATCCCGGTAACTATCCCATCCTTATATTCCCCTTTGAAACCTGTCCCGAAATCGGCATTAAGTTCATTAGTTCTGCAGTTGTAACTCCATGTATGGCTACCCCATACATTACCCTCTCCAAAACCAGTTATCCTTTTATCGGCGTGGAAAGTCAAATTCATGGTAGTAGCTCCAGCTTTACCATTAGTACAACTATAAATGACCCACTCATATTCACCCGCAATGTCTTCTTCACTGTACTTACACTTCACCTTAGTCCTGAATTCAATCGGGCTACCTTCCATGTCTTCGCGGTCACCATCCAACATATCTGCTCTTATAAAGTATTCTCCCTCTTCCATGGGCAGTGTCCAGGCATTGGTAGTCTTTCCTTCGTGATTTGTTGGGGTTTCGGGTGAAGTTACACTACCGTTTCCATTAGTAACAATCCATGTTGCCTTGAACTCAATCAGCCCCAGATCTATTTCATCATAAGAAGAAATAATTTTTGTCTCAACGGTTGGCTTGGCTTTATCGCCGCTACTGTACTCCTCCATCAAACTTCCTTTAAGTTCCTGAAACCTTACCCACCCTGGTATGACCGTTCCTTTATACAGCTGCATTTTGTTCGACAAGACCAAAGGGTCGGTCTGCGCCAACACAAAAGGAAGATATTCTGCTAACTCATGGGCCAGTGCAGCAGCTTCCACCACTTTAAGGAAGAGATTTGACTGTGCAGCCATAGCCTTAGCTATTAAGGTTTTATTCAACAGGGTCTTCTGGCATGCTGCGTTCGTGAAGGCGCTTTGTATTGTGTTTCCGGCTGTTGCTGAAATCTTGGAGAGCAAATCTTTCGGGGACAGGTTAGCCCCACCACCGAGTTCTAGGAT
Organism: Pontibacter saemangeumensis; assembly: GCF_039541895.1. Classification (NCBI taxonomy): domain Bacteria; kingdom Pseudomonadati; phylum Bacteroidota; class Cytophagia; order Cytophagales; family Hymenobacteraceae; genus Pontibacter; species Pontibacter saemangeumensis. The sequence continues at coordinate 9,649 of NZ_BAABHC010000015.1, read as the reverse complement.
AGTGGCGTTTATGTCCACCTGTATGGATCCGGCAATCGCAGCAATGCAGTCGTTCCTGCTATCTGAACCCATCCTGCCCAAGAAAGCATTCAAAAACATTCTGGCGAACCTGGTGGAGAGTTCATAGAAGTTTTTTGATACGGCTAACTCATGGGTCTGACTCAGGTTTACAGTATAGTAGTCATCCTTCAAGCCTAAACTCGACAGGGCTTTCACGGATTTCCCTTTTATTATAGGCTTGGGGTCAAGGATAGTTGGAATGGTTTTTCCGCCATCAGACGGAATGAACTCAGCATACACGTAACTGTGGCGTTGGTTATCCAGAGTACCCCCGCTTTCCTTGGTGAGCCACACTTTAAAATCATCTTCGCTGTTGCTCTTGTTTATCCTGCCGCCTTCAATATTGGGATCTCCCAAGTAGTTTTTGAGCATGTAGCGGTTTATTTCAATTATCTGTTCAATGTATTCATCATCAGTGGAGTAAACAGACCGTTTGCTTTTCAAAAGTGCGTCTACGGTTGTGACAAAGTCTTTGAAAGGCTCGATAGTCATCGCCTCTTTCTCGAATTTATCCCTCATCTCATCAGGTAGCGTTTGATAGGAAGGGACCATAGTAAGTAAAGCCCTTGCTACAGATTCTGCATTAACAATTACGTTATCACTCACCGTGTTCGTACGAACGACGGCCACTATCTCACCGGAGTTATCATCTATGAAGAAAGCTGATGATTCAAAGTCCTCAGGTACATACAGGCCTTTGTCATCCCCGCTCATGGAGACAGAGTCCAAGATACTATGAGCTTCGGATTGACTCAGGTCATAAGCTTCATCAATTATGAAGTTTACCTTTCTGGCTCCTTTGAGAACAGGCTTCGCGTCTTTGGCAGGTGCCGCCATATCCGGCTCCTGCTTCTCCAGACAGGAAGTAAAAGACAGCAATAGAAGGAAGAGGAAGAGAACGTAAAGTTTTCGCATATACTAGTGGATATTTTTATATACAAAGTGGAATCTCTTTACTAAAATGAACTTGGGTTTTTTAGGCTTGTGGTAACTTCCCGATGACACCTTTTGTCCAGAAAAATGAGCTGTGTCAGAAAGCGATGCCCAGACTAAAGCCAAAGCCGCGTAAGCCGACAAATGGCGCAGTGCCTTTCACGCTCACGCCCTCATCCGTGACAGTAGCCTCCAGATCCGTCTTGTCGTTCAGATCGCCATTGATGGACTCGATATCCTCCTTGAGTCCTCTCTTCTCCTCAGACGTCATGGTGCTCAGGTCCGCCACGGCTGGCATATTGACCTTCAGTTTGCCGTAGTGGCCGCCAAGGATGTACCAGTCCAGGGTCACCCTTTTGGCTATCAGCCACTGGGCACCGATCATCGCCCCTGCTGCGAACCCTTTCAGCTTTCCCTCATAGGTGAGTGGGTAAACCCTTGTGTCAGTCTCGTATTCAGAAGGGACAGAGGCTGACACGTTCATGTATCGTCCGTAGAGCGAGAGGTAAAAGCCCCGGGCACCTGGATGCTTTCCGGAGTAAAACCTGACCTCGCCGGTGAAGGTGTTATTGCCAACAAGGGTAGAGTTCACGTCCTGCTCCAGTTCTTCATCCCCCTCTCCGTACCTGTCTATAGCTTTCTGTACCAAGTAGGCAGAGTTACCCGTGGTCTGAGGCATATACCTGTATCCGGCCACGAAGGTGATTTTGCGTGTCATGGAGCGCTCATAGCTGAGGCTGTTGTTGTAGAGGAAAAAAGAAGAGAGATTCACCTTGATGATGTTCTTCCTGAAAAACTCTGTGCTTGTTGTGTCACGCAGAGCGGGAACCTGCACTGCAGACGTTGAAGTCTGAAGCGTGTCGGATGCTATGTCTGTGTAGGTGGTATCCGTCTGAGCGAGAGATTGTAGTACAGAGAGAAAGAAAGTCAGGGTAAAGAGTATTTTCATATAGTACAATATATTATACAAATATGTATAGCCAATATTTAATATCCGATACCTACTTTCTATGATTTTTGCATTGAGTTTTCGTAAACAATGAGAGCTATAAAGTAAAGATGCCCTTGAGAAGTAACTGTTTGTAGTATGTCTAGCCTGTGTTGTGGTTTAAAGTAGGCATACATTTAATGTGGAGTTATGACTCATCCACCCTTATAGCAACAGCTACAGCGAATTGATGACGTCAGGAACATTATTCATCGGTGAGTTCACTAAAGGGGACACTGGGTAAGCCTTCATCTTACCGGCATCGAAGGGGTGCAGCAGCGACAGCAGCAACTCCTGAGACTCGTGCGCGTCCAGCCACAGCTCCTCTTCCTCCGGAGACAGGATCACCGGCATACGGTCATGGATGGGCTTCACCAGCTCGTTGGCCTCCGTGGTGATGATGGCATAGGTGTACAGGATCTCACCTGAGCTTTTGTCCAGCCACTCGTCCCAGAGACCGGCGAAGGAGAAGGTGTCTTCGCTCTTCAGCATGATCCGGTGCGGCACCTTACCATGAGGTGTGACCTGCCACTCAAAGAAACCGTCAGCCGGTACCAGGCACCGCTTCGATTTGAGTAGGTTGCGGAAGGAGGGTTTCTCTGTGAGCGTCTCGGCCCTGGCGTTGATGGAGCGCTTCACCGCCTTCGCATCCTTTGCCCAGAAGGGCTGCAGACCCCATGAGAAGAACTGTAGCGTGTCAGGCTGAGTGTTCGTCACCACCGGCAGTTTCTGTGACGGAGCGGCATTATAATGCGTTTCCTTCAGGTGCTGAGCCAGCAGCTTTGCTGCCTTCGAATCGCCCTTCGCTTTGGGGATAACTGAATACCTTCCGCACATATTAGTATAGCTTTAATGACCTTAAGTGACTAATATACGCTCAAAAACCTCAGTTAGCTGTGGGCAGAAGCGACGTGTGCTTAAATCTTCCTAAGGGCCTTATACCTGCAACGCAATGCCTGATTTCCGCTAGGGTCAGCCATGTAACCTTTGTAGCGTGTAATCACATGGAAATGCAATACGGTTTGTCCGGCCACTTCACCATAATTCATGCCTGTATTATGTCCAACAGGTGTAAAATTCCGCTCGATCAGCTGTCTGTATTTCTCAATGGACTTCACAGACGGAGCTTGTCATCCTCTGTCAGATCAAAGAAGCTGGTTCTTCTCCTGTTCGGGTTGATTATAATGGGGACTTCAGTATATTCCAGGTGATGCAGTTCAGCACGCCTCCCTCTATAGCGATTTCGTTGCTGTCCACCGTGGCTACCGTGCTTCCGGTGAACAGCTGCTCAAACTGCCTGACAACCGTCTCGTCCTCTTCCGTGCCAAAGGTTGGAAGCATCACCTTGTCCTTCATCTGCAGGTAGTTGATGTATATGCCGTTGGCCTGTAGTGGTTCCTTGTTGCCGTACGGGTTATAACTTATCTCCACCCAGTCCAGCCCCGCGTTATGCAGCGCCATCCTGAAGGTTCGCTGGAACTGTGGCCTCTCCAGGGAATAGTCGTTAATAAGGACGGTCCTGCTGTCCAGGAAGCGGACCATGCCATCGGCATGTCCTATCTTGTCTGAAGGATCAGTAGGGATGAAAATCAGCCTGTCAGTCCGGAGCAGTTCCCGCAGCTCCTTTATCAGCCGCTTCTCCGGAATGTGTGGGTTTTCCCGGAACACCTTGTCACATAGGATGACAGCTTCGGGACCTCTCACAACGTTACCTCCATCCAGAACGATAGCGGACTTCTCCGGACTGATGCCTATCTCCCCGCAGATGCTGTCCGCGTCGGAGATGGTCTTCTGCCACTTCCTGCCCTGCAGGTAGTCCGGATTATAAGTGAACCGGACATAATGGTCGGCCTCCACCTGTACCGGCATGTAGTCCACTGCCCATATGTCTTTCGTGCCAGGAAGCAGGGAGCAGTGGATGCCGCAGTCAGCCAGTACCTGCTCAAACCTGCGGTAGAAGGAGGGGTGCCTCTCAGGCAGGGTATCTGCCAGGTACAGGTGGTTTGTTTCGCTGTCCGTTATCATTTGCCCATGCGCTGCCTCCAGACAGCCTTGATGGCCTTGCCCACCTCCAGGAACTCATCATGGGTGAAGGTGTCTGTCTTTGCGTTGTTGCACCAGTAGCAGCACAGGACGATGTTGTCCATGTTGTCATAGCGTTCCTCCGGCTCCTTCCGGTCATACTCAAGCTTTCTGCCCCTTGTAGGGATCCGCTTGGTGTAGAGTCTGCCGCTTTCGAGAAGCTTGGCTATCTCTGCTTCTGTTATGCCGCAGTAATGGCACTTTCTCTCCAGTGCCTCATGCCAGTTGTAAAAGTCCTCGAATACAGGTGTGAATTTCTTAGTGGTCCAGACATTCCTGATTCTAGCGATCCTTTCTCTTTCGGGTCTCAGTTCCTCATACCATCGGGTGAGGATTGGTTTGGGCACATCCAGTTTCGTCGCGATGGCTGCGTACTTCTTTCCGCAGATTACGTGGAGTCGCAGGAACTCTTTTTGCAGGTCCGTCATGTTTCAGTTTATAGTTTAGAGTAAGCCAGGAGCCAGAGTGCTGCAGCGAAAGCGTAGGGCTAATGCTGCAGGATAAATATTGCTGAAGCACAATATATAGAAAAAGAATACTGGGTGGTTAAACTATGCTCTTTTGTTCGAGGAGAGATGTGAAAAAGCCGGTGTATATCCAAAAGAATGGCACTATAGCCATTTATTAACGGTGCGGCAGCCTACTCCATCAGTTCCTTCAGATCGATCACGTCCAGATACGGCTCGAGGAGCTTCCTGCTCCCGAAACCGTGCACCAGCGCGATCTGGTTGTCTTCCGGCGAGTACCACACCTCAGCAAAGAACTCGTTCATGTGGTAGAGCACTACGCTGCAGCTCATCTCCGTGCGGATCGCTAGGAACCGGCCATGCTGCCAGACGAGCGCTGCCCTCATGTCCCTTGGGAGACAATTGAATGCATAGAAGTCCATATCCTGACACTTTAGCTTACAAAAGGATACGTTTTAACTTCAGTAGTGGGTTTGTTTACGAGATTATAAGGCTTATCTACACCACCAATACCATCGAAGGCTTTCACCGCTAGGTCGGTCAGGAAGGTGACCAAGACAAAAGGTGCTTTTACCTCAGACATGGCCCTGTTGAAGCTGATCTACCTTCCACCAGCATATCAGCAAGAAATGGCTGATGCCCCTAGCAAACTGAAGTCAGACAACGTAGCAGCTCTCCATCTTGTTCGGGGACATGATGCAACCGGACTTGAAGTGAAACATGCTTCAATGGTTTGCCCTTTGGTGATAGGAATGAAGCCGGAACAACAAAAGGGGCAATAAATTTAAAGAAGGAAATGACTCAGTTTAAATTAAACTCCCTTTTTAGGCATTGTTCTGTGAGATGGTTACTCCTCAAAATCAAACCACTGAGAGAACGCAGCAATGATCATTCACTGCAGGGATATGATAGGGAAGGTCTGTAAAAGGGGCCTACTTTATCTACTCTCCACCCATATGTGTAAGAATCTCAACATAGATACATCAACTTCGGGGAAAATAGGTGTGTTGGCGAATTAAATTTATTCTTTTGTATATTTCTTTGAACTAATATTTAATTAAATTTAACACTGACAACAAATGGATGAGGAATAGCCGTGTATCATTGTTGGGTAAAACAGCCAAACCTAAATCGAGAGTAAAGAATGGAAGGATTTATAGCACTAGTAATATGCATAGGAACCATATATTGGCTCCTAAACAATGTATTTGAAGAAGCATCTAACACAGCGAAGGTTGTCATAGCATTAGTTGCAGCTGTAATCTCTTGGCTAGTCTTCCATTTTATGTAGTCCTTCTAATATGAGGCATCTATATTTTTTGTTAATTATTTATTTCTTAGTATCTGTAAAGGCGGTTGCCCAAGAGACTTATAGAGATGAGGGGGACTTTAAAAATCACATTCTCGCTAATTTAGATAATCATGACCCAATAGTGGGTATTTATTCATTTAAGGGTTTTGAAAACAGGTATGTGCGTGGTGAGCAGATTGCACGACTTCAGATTGGGGAAACTCATAGATATGCCATCATAAGACAAGGTTCTTGCTTTGTCATGTACAACGTGGAAAGAGTAAATACTCTTGAAGATAGTGAATGTGATTTTGAAGCGACAGCTACTCCTGGGGTCTACTTATGGAATGGAGATAAGTTATCTTTCAATTCCGAAGGTTTATTGATCAAAGTTGATCCACGGCCAGCTCAGGAAGCTGCTCAGTTGATTAAGGGAACTGTAAGTGATGTGAATAGGATGCAGCTAAAGATTGTTGTTACAACTGAATTCACAAAGGTGTTTCCAACACAGTGGGACATACAGAATGCAAGCAAAAAAACAGAAAAAAGTATAGCCTCTACAGGTACAGGATTTGCGCTTACATCTGATGGCTACATTGTAACAAATTTTCATGTAGTGGAGAATGCAAAGTCTATAAAGGTAAGGGGTATCAATAATGATTTTTCTACCTCCTACACTGCGAAGGTTGCTCTTTCAGATAAGAACAATGACTTAGCCATACTCAAAGTTAATGACTCCAATTTCAATTCTCTAGGAACAATACCATACGTCATTAGCAATATGGTATCAGATGTTGGCGAGTCTGTATTTGTCCTTGGGTATCCCTTAACGGCTACAATGGGGGAAGAAGTCAAATTGACCAATGGAATCATTAGTTCAAGGTCAGGCTTCCAGGGTGATATAACATCTTATCAAATATCTGCTCCTGTCCAGCCTGGTAACAGCGGTGGGCCTATGTTTGATAGCATTGGAAATTTGGTAGGGATAGTGAATGCCAAACATGGTGAGGCTCAGAATGCCTCTTATGCTATCAAGACAGGTTATCTATATAATTTGATTAATGCTCTGCCAACATCTCCCCAGCTTCAGAATGTGAGTCAATTATCGAAAAAGTCACTTTCTGAACAGGTGAAGGCAGCTAGAAGCCATGTCTATATCATAGAAGTTAATTAGCGGATATTTGACTCTCAGAAGTATTCTTACCTTATAGCAGCGCTAAGTATAGAAGAGTGACGTTGGAAGGTCAATGAAATACTCCTGTCTACTTAACAGGTCCAGTGTCTGTCCTTCCCTCCAGCACTTGCTGCAGCTGTGCAGGTAGTGCTGATAGCAGGTCATATCCTGTGGCGCTCTCAATCGCATCCACAGTGGTGCGGTAGGAACCCCAGTCGGAACGAACGGTGTTGGTGTTCGGCACGTCAACAGCGATCACACGCGTGTCAAAGGTAATTCTTTGCAGGTCATCGTCTCCCTGCTGCAGGACCACCAGCACCTTCCATATGCGGCTCGGTACCGTCACCCTTCCCTGATCAATCGTTCGGGCGCTGCCGTTGCTGCCGGTGCCGCCCTCACCATAGCTGCCCATCACCACATATACCTCCATTCCATCCTGCACCAGGTCGCGCGTGTAGTCCTCTAGGTTCGCCCAGGCCTCCTGGTTATTCTTCGGAGCCTGTGGAATCATGTTCGTCATCAGGAAAGTGGCGGAGTTGTCCTCCTCCGAGCTGGTTCTGTCTGCTGAGGGCGTGTTGTGGCCCCTGTCAAAGCCGCTGCCTGAGTAACTTGAGGCCGTGACGCGGTACCAGCCCTCGGGAAGCTTGGGGTCGCTTCGGAAGTTGTCCTGCCTTGCGGCGTTTCCCATCCACTCCCTGCTCACATGCCAGCTCACCCAGTTGGGTGTTCCCCTGTCTCGGCTGTAGGAGAGCGTGTACTGGGGCTTCAGCATCAGAAAGTTATTGTAATTACTCTCACTAGTGGTTGCTTCACTGGGGTTCCCCAGCAGCAGTTGCTCCTCTTCCAGTGTGAGCGGCTGTTGCGGGGCCACATCAGCGTCACTGCAGCCTGACAGGATAAGAAACAGAAGGAGGAGGTATTTACATGTGTGTTTTAACATAATGAATGTGGGGTTGAGAAGAAGCCATCTGCCGGTACAGAAGGTAGTGTTGTTTTCCCTACGACAGTGCCCGTGTTTTGGCTTCATCAAGCATATCATTGCGGCTGGTTCCGGTGAACGACCACATGAACTGCCTTGCATATAGTGATTTTGGAAAAGTTTTATCATTGCATCTGTTTTTTTGATGCCAGTCTGGTCGTGAGACATGTCACAAACTAGTGTGTGGCCCGTACCGTGCAAGGGCTTGCCGGACTGATAGCAGAACCGCGCGAAACTACGGACACTGCTGCGGTCTATCGGTAACAAGTTCGGCAGTACCAAGGAGGTAATTGGAGCCAACGGAGGCTAATCACCACTTTGCTTTTCGTTTATATCCAAGGCTACCTCTTTGGTGAGGTTTTGCTTTTGTAGCCGGTAATACCCTTAGAAAACCGCCTTCACACTTATATGACTGTATCTTACCAATACGGTTATATTAAATATGATTTAAATCGTATTAAATTATACTCCTTAAGTAAAGTACAACTCCAGCCAAGTGCTTTCTGCTGTTCTCAGCCTCTGACTCATTCCTGTATTCTGATTCAGATCAAACCCGCTTCACACATGAAATTTAATGTATTGCTCTTTATGTTTATGTTTGGCTTCCTCCTGTACTCCTGCACCGAAGAGGAGATGGTGTCCCCTATGAACCTCCCTTCCGGCGAGCTTGTCTTGAAACCTGACGGCCCTTCTGTGTCTAATCTTGATGCAAAAATGGCAAGCGCGTGTAGAAAAGCTCTTGAGGGCAAATGCTTCAGAGGCAAATTTGTAAGTATTAACCCTGATAACCTTCGTACGGATGCTGACATTGAAAACTTCTGCCTTTCACCTAATGTGTTCTGTGATAGGCAGGAGTGTATTGATCGGGTGAAAGTGCTATTGAACCGAGCACCAGGTGGCACCCAAGGCGACCCCTGCTTGCCGTAATACGAACAGTAACAGGGTCCAGTCTTAGCAGCAGATCCGGACCCTGTTCTTTATCCAAGGGTATTTTCTATTCGCTTTTTTATAGGTCTCATTTCCCTTTCCTTCTACCGTGTCTTCCTGGAAAGGTTTTTGACAGAATCCACACACCGATAAACCAACCAGCCGCGATAAATATCTAATGATACCAGAGTAGAGTTGTTAGAACTATAGGTGCATTTACTTTAATTCACTTCCGAACGATCAGCACGAACGCCACCTTATACCCTGCTTTCCGCTCCAGCTCCTGAACGGCCGTGGCATTGTGGATTCATGTCAGATGGGCATGCCTTGCATGGTTGATACCTTGCCTCGTAACCATTCGAAGTTACTGACGAGATGGGGGATATACTGGTACAGGATTACGTCCCCACCCACGACATCCTCTGCCTTTCCCCTGTCTGCAAAAAATTAAAAATGGTTGGACGGCGGCCTTGCTGGTATCAGATTACGAGGTGTGGGGTCAACAACCCATTGGAACACGATCTTGTCTGGCAGCACGTCGATGCTTTCCACAGTCATTGCACGGGTCATCTCTTGGTCCATTCTGCTTTCAATATGTAGTATATTCGTTCCCTTATCAGGTAAACACCTCCAGCGCCTAAGTTGATGTCCTTCAGGCTCATCTCATTATGAACTGTGCTAAAAAGCAAGTGTATCTGTGCTTTTATTCCAGCAGCTGCGTTCAGCATTGCGCTGAGTAAACCTCTCC
>NZ_BAABHC010000014.1:524180-711834 GCF_039541895.1 Pontibacter saemangeumensis | reverse complement strand
AAATCAGCTGAGACCATGATTCAGATTACCATGATACATATCATGCTTGAGAAATTATCTAAATGAAATCAAAACAGCCTCTAAGCTCCATTTAAGCTTTTCTCCCCGCAGTCCTTCCGAAGCATTCGATGCAGGTTCTCAGGCAGAGCCTTCTCCGATCCCTCATCACCCTACCGGCTGGTTGCTGCGCATTAAATATAACCTGTCTGCGGATTCCCCTGGAGGGGCAGGTTCAGTTAAGTTATTAGAACTGGCAGGACGAAAATTTAACAGGAAACCGTCAGAAATTGTACAAAATAATCGAAAGTAGGTATTGCATACCTATTTTTAGGCGGTAATATTTAAGGATTAATTTAAACTTTTGGGATAGGGCGTTTTTGCCTGATGATGTCTAATCCCTTTAAGGCTGCGGCGTTGGCGGTTTGCACAGCATCTTACTGAAGTTTACTACAGCTATTGGACCTTTTTAAAAATTGAATACTTATATGATCAGTGATATGAAGAAACTCTACCAATCTCTTTTGTTTTTTTGTTTGCCATTAGCCCTTACTTCCTGTGAGGAGGGCGTCTTTGAGCCGCAATCCGCAAATTGCCTCGAAATCAAGCAGGAGGATAGCGAAGGCAATGCTTGGGAAAAGGTTTATGACGAGCAGGACATTATCCAGCAGCGCTACCTCAAAGACCAGGCGCTTCAGTATTATTACTCATATGTTTACGATGATGACGGGCGCGTCAGCGAAATCCAGTATTTAGACGCGCAGGATGCCCCTTACGCTCCTTCGGAGTTTATTACCTATGATGAGGAGGGCAGGTGGAGCAAATCAACCGTTACCTATCCTAACGGGAATGTCAGCATTTACGCTGCTGAGTATGACAGCCAGGGTCAGCTCCAGAAAGTTACCTCTTCCACAAACAAGTCAGGCACTGTAACACAGAATTATACAGTTACCTACACCTGGCTAAATGGCAACAACGTTAGCCGCACCTACGAATCGGCTTCCCAGCGGCAGGAGATACAGTATGAGTTTGACCTGGATCAGGAAAACAAACGACGGAAGGAGCAGAAGAAGGTAGCTTTCCTGTCCTTGGCTGTTGCTTATAACCAGAACATGTTCAAGCGCGTGAAAACAGTCAGTACCAGTGGCTCCACCACGACGACAACGGAGAGTGTGTACGATTATGAGTACAACGAGGAGGGGTACCCTTCCGCAGTCACCCGCACCACCACTGTCAACTCCGACGCGTCCTCCACCAGCACCACCACTTTTCTGTACAACTGCGATTAGCCTGGATGGCCAGCTTTTTTTTTAAACCTTTCAACAATATAAGCCTCATTATATGCCCCAACGTCTACTCATTACGCTACTTCTTCTCCTGTCCGCCTCCCGGATGCAGGCCCAGCACCTGTTGGGGTCTTCCGGCAGTAACTACGCCGGCACAAACGCCATCTTCCTCAACCCCTCGTCCATTGCCGACGCGAAGCAGGGGTTTTACCTGAACTTGTTCGGCGGGCATGTCACGTTTGCCAACACCTACTTTCATTATGACGGCGCTGGTGTGGAGACAGATCTTATATTAGAAGACCCGGAGGGTATATGGGAGGGCGACGGTTTGTTTGAGAGGTCCCGTATCCGGGAGCGGCTCGATGGCAAACCCAAGATGGCGCATTTCGGGGTTGATTTGCGGCTACCCTCGTTCATGCTCAAGCTTAACCCGCGGCACAGCATTGGCTTCACCACCCGGTTCAGGACAGCTTTGCAAGCCACTAATGTGTCTGAGGACATCGCACAGGTCATTGGCTTAGGCACTGACAATCCCGCGCTGCAGAACACCCCTTTTACCGGCAGCGAGTTTTACTTCAATACCAATGCCTTTGCAGAAACAGGATTCACCTATGCCATGGTCCTGCTCTCGCAGGAGAAGCGGTTTCTGAAGGGCGGCTTCACTGTAAAAAGGCTCACAGGGATTTACTCCGCCCATCTGCTGGCCCCGGACGTGGACTACCAGATGAGCCAGAACCAGCAGGGCGAGTCCTATATGCAGGTGCAACAGGGAAGCGCTAACTTTGGCTTCTCACGGAGTGAATTCGATATTGATGAGGAAGAGGTGGGTAATGCGTTTTTCGGGGGCAACGCCCCTGGCTCCGGCTGGGGCGTAGACATCGGCTTCACCTATGAGCACCGACCCAATTATACCGATTATCAATATACCCTGGATGATGGGAAAGAGCGGACAGACCACGGTGAGAACAAGTACAGATACCGCGTCGGAGTAGCTTTGTTGGATGTGGGGTCTATCACTTACAAAGATCCTCAGCAGGTGCGTGCGTATGATATTGAGCGACAGAACCTGGACCTGAGCAGCGAAACATTCGAAGGTGTTGACCTTGAAAACATAGTTCCCACCCTGGAGGAGGCGCTAAAAGTGCAAGCGAGTGAGCGGAAAACCGATTTCACATCCGGGTTGCCTACTGCGCTGCACCTTAACTTCGACTATCGCATTACCCGTAACCTGTTCCTCAACACGGCGGTGCTCCACAGCCTGCGCAACAAGGAATCCGTGACCATGCACCAGCCTTCTGCCCTGGCCGTCGCTCCCCGCCTCGAAGGCAAGAGACTGGAACTGGCTCTGCCGGTTTACCTCACCAACAACTACCGGGATCTGAATTTTGGAGCGATGCTCCGGTTAGGCTCTTTCGTAGTCGGCTCTAATAACCTGGCTGCCATGCTACCCGGCAGCAAAGCTGTTGGCCCGGACTTATATATGGGCCTGGGGATTAGCATTGGCACTGGCGGGCAAAGGGCAAAAGCAGAAGAAAAGGCCCGGAAGAAGGAAGCCAAAGAGCAGCGGAAAGTGGAGAAGGGGCAGAAAAAAGCTGACAAGGCTACCATGGCGCCCCAGCCATCACCGGCGCCACCAAGCCAAACTCCCGCAAATACACTGCAATCTACCTCTGTCGATACAACGCATATGGCTCCAATCGACTCGCTTGTCATCGACCCGGTCGATACGCTTCACACGGCACCAGTCGATACGTTAAAGTATGCTCCTGTCGATTCGGTGGGCACTACTCCCGCTGACTCGCTTTCAGGTGCAGCAAGGGAGCCGGTGCAGGCAGTGGCCACAGACTCATCGCAAACCCCTGTCGTAGAACCTCTGCAGGCACAGCCAACCACTACGCCGGCAGCAATCCCCGCGACGATACAGCCTACCTCAACTGCGAAACCGGAAGGTGGTGCAGGGCCCAAGCCTGAAAACAAACAGCAAACCGCTCCGGCTATACCCCCCGCCGGAGCGACAGAAACCAAGGCTCCGCCTGCGATTTCGAATGATTGAAACTGAAAAGCCTCTTGCCTATATATAGCATAGGTTTATTCCACGAAAAGCTCCAACGTGATCTGGTCGGCCAGCAGTTTGCCTTTATCTGTCAGATAAAGCACGTTCTCCTCAATTCTAGCCAGGCCCTTTTCCTGTAGCTCCTGCAGGTAGGCTGCGTTCCTCACGCGGAAATCGTACCCGTACTCCTGGTTGATTTTGCGGAGGTCGCAGCCCCAGATGGTGCGGAGGCTGGTGAGCAGGTAATCGTTGGCCTGGTCGGGTAAAGTGAGTTCCTCCAACTCAAAAGGCACCTGTCCCTGCGTAATGGCATCCACATACTTCTTGTTGTGCGACACATTGTACTGCCGTGAGAAGCCGTTAAACGAATGGGCGCTGGGGCCAACGCCAAGGTAATGCACACCGCGCCAGTAGTTGCTGTTGTGCTTTGACTCATGTCCGGGCCGGCAGAAGTTGGAGATTTCGTACTGCACATAGCCGTGCCTGTTCATCTGCTCCAGCAATATCTCAAATTGCTGCGCCGTAAACTCATCCTCCGCGGGTTTAAAACTGCCTTTCTTGCTCCAGCGGCCCAGGGCAGTATCAGGCTCAATGGTAAGGGCGTAGCAGGATACGTGCTGCACGCCCAGCGAGAAGAGTGTTTCCAGGTCGCGGTGCCATATAGCGTGGCCCGGCGCCGGGATGCCATATATAAGATCCACTGTAATGCTGCTGAAGCCGGCGGCCTGTGCATCTTTCACGCATTGCAGGCTCTCCGTGGCGTTATGTGCGCGGTTCATCAGGCGCAGGTGCGGCTCGTGGAACGACTGCAGCCCGATGCTCAGGCGATTGACTCCTGCCGCGCGTAACTCCTGCAACTTCGCAGGCGTCAGGTCGTCGGGGTTGGCCTCCAGCGTGATTTCCGCATCCTCCGAAACTATATATAACTCCTTTATTGTTTCCAGCAGCAGTTGCAGTTCCTGTCGGTTCAGCAGCGATGGCGTGCCGCCGCCGAAGTAGACCGTGCGCACCGGCTGTCCCTGCAAATACCCCTGGCGCAGTTCCAGTTCCCGGGCAATGGCCTGTATGGTCTGCTCCTTTAGCCCCATGGAGGTGCTGAAGTGGAAGTCGCAGTAATGGCAGGCCTGCTTGCAGAACGGGATGTGAAGGTATATACCGGACAAGGTTTTAGGGTTTAATTGTTAAATTGCTGCCTTGTTGAATTGTTTTGAGCCTGATAGCAGGGCCGCCTCCTTGTGTCGCAGCAGCAGCAGCACGCCCTTCTGAAGTCAGGGCTCAGGAGATTAACCATTCAACAATTTAACCATCCAACAGTTCACGTTGCAAATGTACAAAATAGCGGCCTTACTCCTTTGCTTTGTGCTGTGGCTGCCGCAGGCGCAGGCGCAGAGTGGGCAGCCGCCCCCGAAGGTGCAGCTACAAATGCCCCCGCCGGTCCAGAAACAGCCCGAGAGGACAATGCCCAAAATAACACTGCTGGTAAGGGCGGCCGGGGAACAGGGTAAACAGGTGCTGCGGCAGTACAACTACCGGAACGCCCTCCCTGACTCCGTGGAAGCGCACAAAGAACTGAAGGAACTGATCTACAGGTTGCAGCAGGATTCCTATCTGCTGGCGTCCGCCGACACCTCGTACCTCCGCAACGACACGCTCCACGTGAAACTATATATAGGCCAGCCATTTGTGTGGGCGCAGCTGCGCAATGGCAACCTCAGCGAAGGCATTTTGGTGGAGTCCGGGTTCCGGGAGAAGTTCTACCACGAGGCACCCTTCAAACCTGCTGACTATGTAAAGCTGCAGCAGCGCATTCTCGATTACGCCGAGCGCAACGGGTACCCCTTCGCCTCTGTCTGGCTCGACTCGGTTCATATAGAGGGGAACAAGGTTACAGCAGCGCTGATGGTGGAGAAGGCCTTTGTGGTGACCTATGACACGCTGGCTATTGTAGGCGACACGAAGACACAGCCTAAGTTCCTGATGCGTTACCTGCAACTGCTGCCGGGCCAGCCTTACAACCAGGACCAGGTCAACGCTTCGCAGCGTATGCTGTCGGCGCTGCCCTATATAAAAGTGTCGCGGCCGCCGCAGGTGCGCTTCGCCCGCGACAAGGCCAAGGTCTATTATTTCGTGGACGACAGGCAGGCCAATCAGATGGACGGGGTGGTGGGGTTTCTGCCGGACCCGGCACGCAAGGACAAACTGCTGATTACGGGCGAGGCCAACCTGAACATCCGAAACATCAAAGGCTCTGGCAAGCAACTGGGATTGCAGTGGCGTCGCGTGAACAAAGGCTCTGTAATCCTGAACGGCGAATACCTGCACCCCAACCTGCTCGGGACACCCTTTGAGGTAGGCGCAAAGTTCAACCTGCTCAAACAGGATTCCTCCTTCATCACGGTGCAGCCGCGTCTGCAACTGGCCTATTACACGCTGAAGTACGGAAAGTTCAGTGTGTTTACGGAGTGGCGAAATTCCCGTATTTTATCTGATGCCAGCCCGCAAAGCCTGCAGCAGTTCGACCTGGCCGATGCCCAGACCACCACATACGGCCTGAACTACCTTTGGAACAACCTGGATGATTTCTATTTCCCGAGGCGGGGCCGGTTGGTGGAGCTGCAGCTGTCGGCGGGTGCAAAAAAGCTGCTCCGCAGCCCTGACTTGGAGAAAAGCTTCTACGACACAGTGGATATAAAGACAACGCAGCTGGGACTGGCCATGCGGTTAGAGAACTTCTTCCGGCTAGGAAGAAGCAGCGCGCTTCTCGCACGTCTGAGTGGCGAGGCCCTGCTCAACGACCAGATCTTCCTGAATGACATGTACCGCATCGGTGGGCTCTCCTCCCTGCGGGGCTTTGATGATTATTTTTTCTATGCCTCCTCCTATGCCGTCAGCACGCTGGAGTACCGCCTCTTTACAGCCGCCGATTCTTACGTGTTGTTGTTTTACGACCAGGGCTACTACCGCAGCAACCTGGAGCAGTCCCGGGAAACAGACTATCCGTATGGCGTGGGCGGTGGTATCAGCTTCAGTACCGGGGCTGGTATTTTCCAGTTGGTGTACTCGTTGGGGAAGTCAGAGCAACAGCCGCTGTCGTTTAAGTATTCGAAGATACATTTTGGGATTACAAGTAAATTTTGAGAGGGAGTAACTTTTTTGCGTGTTTTAGGTAAGTATAGCTTGCATGGTAAACTTTATTAGTATACTTTTGCATCAACATAACAGTGCGGGGTGGAGCAGTTGGTAGCTCGTTGGGCTCATAACCCAAAGGTCACAGGTTCGAGTCCTGTCCCCGCTACCTAAGATTAAGATAAAGGCTTGTAGGTGAATAACTTACGAGCCTTTATTGCTTTACAGGTGACCAAAAAGGTGACCGATTTCCTTCCATACTGTAGTATTCTGTTTTAAAGTTAACCTTCTGTATTGAAAAATAAAAGCCATTAGAAGGGCTGGAGTTTAAAGAAGAGCGCCTATAATTGTTGCGTAGCGAGGGTTGAAGGCAGAGTAAAGAAAACTTTGTGCAGGTCATTTTACCAGCCATAGAAAACGCATTTACTTTGCCATGTCATCATGTCCTTGATGACATTATATAAAACAGCCCTGTGAAGGTATTTTTAACTGCACAGTCTTATAAACATTAGGACAAACTAAAAACGAGCTGTAACGCCAGTTTTATAATGCCACTTTGATGCATATATAATAAGGTAGTGTTAGAAACATATGAATGTATTAACATGTGTTAGGGACGTTAGAATGGCATTATGGAACATTTTGACATGCTCTTGAAGGCATGGAGGGGCATTAAAAAAATTATTCAAGAAATCATGGCAAGCGTGTCTCCCTGCCCGCTCTTCCATAAAGAGCATCTAAACCTGAAGCTCCACAGGTTTACACCGCTCCTGAATGAAAATAAATTTCATCACACTGCAAGAACGTGAGTTTTAGCTGTGTGATTTTCGTATACTTGCTTTTTTCATTGTGTTGGTTGTTTGAAGGTGAAATTGAATATTTAGTTTATGCTTTGTTAGGTTATTGCTTATTATCCAGGAAATAGCCTTCTTACCTACCCTCCTACTTAACCACAACCCTCACCCGGTCCAGGTTCTGAATGCGGGCAAATGGTGTTGTGGCGTTACCTTCTCGTTGCGATGCGACTCTCAGCGTTGGATAGTAGGTTCCTGGTTTGGAGAAGGTGTAAGTAGTCTTCAGCGTCACCCGTGAACCTGTTTTATCGGTTGGAGTGAACTTGCCTTTAACCGGGAACGTGCCAGACTTGTCAAAACTCCATCCGTCACGTTTGCTGAGGTCATCCGGTGCACCTTCGAAGTGCCATGCCGCGGCAACCACTTTGCCCATGTTTTCTGGCACTTCCACTTCGGCCGTAAAGGTGACCGGCTGACCTACTTTCACGTCTACTCGTTTGCCGCCGCCTACTTTCACGGTTACCACCGGTTGAATGCCCCTGCGCTCGTTTGCTGTTGGCGGTAAAATAACTTGCCCGTCCACGACTTTATAGTTGGTGGTAGCTGCAGGTGCAACACCTTCTTCCACCCAGGCACTAAGGTCGAGGAGTGCCTGTTGCAAAACGCCAAGGTAGCTGACTGTACGCGTGGGGTCATCTTCTATGGCAATGTCTCCATGTAGGGCACGGTCCGTGTACCAAAGCCGGAAGTATTGGTCCGTGCTGTCGCCCAGGTTTTTCCTTACCTGGTTACGATACCAGTCCGCCTGCCATGCAAATGCCTCCCTGTCCCAAAGTGATTGAAGCAAAATCATCTTGCCTTTGAACTTGCCTGTAGGCAACACTCCACCTGAGGCGCCTTTGGTGAAAACAGGCCCCAGCAACATGGGACGCTGCGGATAAACAGGCTTGCCTTCTTTGTCACGGAACTGGTCATACATAGGATATTCTTCTCTGGAAGGGGGCAACTGATGACGGTGATAGGTTTGCACCGCCAGAAAGTTGGAGTTGTCCACCTGTACATCATCTCCAGGCTTTACCAATGCAAGCACAGCCGCATCAACCGGGCCGAGTGTCACCTTATCACCGGTAACCTTCGTGACCTGCAGGGTTTTGCCGGCGGCGGCACCGCTCTTGATAATCAAGTCCCCACCCAGGAAATCGGTATCAGGCAGCACATCCTGCAGTTGAAAGGCAACCGGCATTCCTCCTTCTACCCCGCCAAGGGCCTTCCATGCTGCATCTGCCGTGCCTCGCTCCTGTAGCGACACGGGTTGCACCAATCCTAGTTTGACCGCCTCTTCAACCGAAATGCCCGCTTTTATTTTGCTTGGCTTCTGAATACGAGCTTTTATAAGTGAGGCCGGAGGGTTAAAACCCAGGTGACCGGGAGCTTTCCAAAAATCATTTTCAAAATAATTTTTGTCAGCGCCCACGACACCCTGATACAAAACCAAAAAACCGTGAATGCCCATGTGCTTGTACCCGAACCAGGCCTTGGGCGGGAAGCCCATATTGGTGACTTCCTGAAGCGCCTCCTTTTCTTCCTGGTTCAGGCCTGCGTACATGTCGCCGCTGCCGCCCGGTTCAAGCGCATCAATAATCTGGGGAAACTTGTCATGCAATACCCGCATGGCATGCATGCGGACGGTGAATACATTGGGTATGGCCATCGGTGAACCCAGTACATATGGAACAGCACCGTCCCACACACCGTCTGTGTTCTCCAAGCCGCCCACTGTCCGGTAAGCACCGCCACTCCCGCCAAAACAATAACCAAACGGACGCTTGCCCCCATAGATTTGCGCGGCTACGACTCTTGAGAACTGCGCCGAAGCAGCATTCACCCGGTAAGCACCGAAGGAGGGGTCCCCAGATTCGGGTTTTGCAAAGTCTATTCTCCCGCCCTGGTTGGTTTCGATGAAATAGGCGCCATGCGAAACGGAGAACCCAATTTTGTCCTCCTCCCCGGTGGCAGCTTGGGATAAGTTCTCATTGTCCGGAAAAGGAGTTATGTATTGAAAAAACCGGCCCTGGTATTTTTCTTTGGCCGGAAAGTAAAAGGAGAAGCGGGCGTTGGTTCCCTTGAACCCGCCGTGGACATAACGGTGGTGCACGGGCTTATCCCGCCATTCATCCACATCCACAAACGGCTCCTTGAACAGGGTGTCTTTGGTTGTGAAGTTTTTGGCGAGTTCCTGGGTTAACTGCGGCAAATTGTTCTGTGCCTGAACCAAGGAGGAACAAAGAATCATCAGGCAAAACAAGACTTTACGAAAGCTTACATAAGGCATGGGTGGTGGTGG
This sequence comes from Pontibacter saemangeumensis, assembly GCF_039541895.1. Classification (NCBI taxonomy): domain Bacteria; kingdom Pseudomonadati; phylum Bacteroidota; class Cytophagia; order Cytophagales; family Hymenobacteraceae; genus Pontibacter; species Pontibacter saemangeumensis. The sequence goes on along the minus strand of NZ_BAABHC010000014.1, from coordinate 702,234 downwards.
TTATGGATTAATCTAAAATTGGTTTCTTGTTGCTACCAGTTCCAGGAGCGAGGTAAGGTTCTCCGAAGAGCTATTCCAGATAGGCACAAAAGCTGCGGCCACTTAGTGTGGGTTGTTCCTGATTGCGGTTTATATGCTGCCAATGAAATTTTCGCCCTTTTTCAAAAGAGCGTATTTTCTTATCCCTTACGCTCTGACATTCTTTATCCAGCCATGATAGTTTCTTTAGATAACCTCAGGGCCTGGATATGCTCATCTAAAGCCAGAGTGCCTTTCTCCGTACAAAGTCCTCTGGTATAAGTGCCAATTGTATTTAACAGCAAATCAGCAGCTGACAGGCGAAGTCGTTTAAACTCATCTGTCCGAACTGCCGCCCTGAGGAGAACAAACCCACTTTTTAAAGTAACATCCGGAAGGAAGTCTTTTCGGAAGTCACCTTGTTCTATTCCTCTGTGAAGAATGGAAAGAAAGAACTGTTCAAACTTTTTGCCGATGGCCGCATTTACTTTCTTTTCAAGTTCCGGGTAGTAATAATGGAGGTCCTCGTAAAAGACTTTGTTCACCTTGTACTCTGTCTCGACCGCTATATGCCAAACATCCAAAAAAAGACAGGCGGCATTTTGCTCTACCGGAAGACGCTGCAGCATTTCGTATTGCTTGCCGTGGTAGAGATGCAGTACTTCTTCCAATAATCCTTCTTTGTTTTTAAAGTGCCTGTAAAGCGTTTTGGTAGATATGCCTAACAGTTCTACGAGCTTCTGGTTGGACATTTCCCGAATGCCATGTTTCAAGAACAGCCCAAGTGACTGTTGTAATATTTCTTCTTTCATATTGGCAAGCACAGGAAACTTTTTTTATTAAAATAATTTCCTGTAAATGAATGGAAATTATTTTAATAAAAAAAGTTTCTTAATAAATAAGCCATGATTTATAAACCCCCTTAGCAGGGTGTGCTTTCTTGGACAAGCATCTTCATTACAGCAACAATACAATTAAAAAACTGCCAGGCGTCAAACTGAAAAGATTGCGGGAGTTTGGGCACATCCTGGACGTATGCTCTTCCAATCACTTTGTTGGCAATTTCTCTATAGGCCAACTGACTGGCTGCTATGTACTATAACCTAAGCCATTAAGATAAGCAAAAGCATACCGCAAACTCCTGCTTCCTTAACATAACTCTCGTAATAGAACAAGGAAGGCTCCCCATCACAAGGAGCCTTCTTTGTTTGTAGCCTATAAGCAAAGTTATGCTCAATGGGAGGCGAAAGCATTCCGCCATGTTCTGATACATGGGGAAATGCTAAAACTCCACAAATCCGGAGACTATCCGATGCACCAGTTTCGTCATCAGGCTGGAGGTAACACCGTCGAGCATGGACTGGCTTATGTGGTAAGACACTGACCGCTGGGGATCGCGCCCCTCTCTGATGTTCCCCTCCCGAAATCTTCCCCACGCTGACGGGTTATTGGATTTAATGATGAGCGCGTTCACCAGCCGAGAGCCAACCTTCAACAGAAAGCGGGGGTTCTCCGGATCGCTTTTGTCCAGGAGCTGTACCCTCAGATTGTTGTAAGGGAAGTGCACCTGGCCCGTGGCCTCTTTCCCGGTCGCCTCTACCTGGAACGATGCCTTGTTGATCCGGCCGCTCCTTATCCGGACAAACACCATGTTCTCGAGCAGCGGGTTCAATGCCGAAAAATCCATGGGATCCAACGTGCCTTCATAGGTATACCTATCCTCCGGGTGGTCCATCAGGAACCGGAAATGGGCCTGTAGGGTGCTGACGCCCATAAAAAGGGCAGAGGCATTTACCGTCATCACATTGTTCCGGCGGATAAGTGCCGTATCGTTTGTGACATTATAAGCTTGCATCCGAATGTTGTCCAGCAGAAACACCGCTGGCTTTTTGCCTTCCAGCGCAATAACGGGGTGCACCAAGTAATTCTTTTCTACCAGAATAGTGTCCAGCCTGATATAGAGGCCGGCTTCGCGGAGCGCACTTTGCAGGGTTGGGGGCCGCAGTTCCGGGTCAAGGCCTAACCTGTTGTCGCGGTAAATCTCCACTGCCGGGTTCAGGATCAGCATTCTCTGTGCTACAATAGCCTGGTTGTTGAACAGCGACCGCAGACTGATTTCCTGCATCTCAACGCCGGGAACTGCCAGGTCGATTCGGTCTCGGGCATATGGAAACAGGGTGGCGTATGCTTCTTTGCTGTAAAGCGGCCGCAGGCGGAGGCTATCTGCAGAGAGCAACCTGCTGTGCATCGATGCCCTTATTTCCTTCACTTCCAGTGCATACAGGCTGTCGGGCGTGAAGAAGGTGTAGCCCTGCACCAGTAGGCTGATGTCATCGGCATCAAATATAGCCAGCGGGTCGTTTGCCTCCAGCGACACGAGCCGGAGTTGGTCTATCGCCAGCGCCACATGCGCCAGGGTCTGGCTCTTGCGGATGGTACCCTCCAGTATATGAAAGTCGAAGGTGCCATCCGTTACCTGCACATGCCCCACCCGGAAACTCGTGGCTATGTCCGTCAGCTGTTGTGTAGCGACGGCAGTTGCTGCCGTGTCCTGCCCGGTAGGGGCCTTGCCGTCTGACAAAGGGACGTTGTGATCCTGCAGAATGGTTACCTCGGGGCCTTCGAACAGCAGACTGCTCATATGGTACTGCCCCGTGGTATAGGCGCGGATCAGGTCAAAACCGGTTATACGGGATCTTTTGGATGAAATATCGACCAGGTTACGGCTGGCCAGGTCCGGGCTTGCGGCTTTCAGGCGTTCGTTCACTTCTCTGTCGGCGCTTACGCTTAACCTGCGGGTGATAAGCTCCTGCTGCTTGCTCGAATAGTGCACGCTGTCCAGCCGGATCGTGTAAAGACTGTCGGTCGACCGGTAGGTATAATCCTCTGCCAGCAGGGTCATCTCCTGCATGGGGAGCGCATCTCCCAGGTTAGCAACACTGGCAGGTGTCAGCTCGAGGCCTGACACCGTGGCGGTGGCATGCTCCAGCAAATGAGTCCGCATCACCGGTTCCAGCTGCTCGTTGAACGTAAAGGAGCCGTCTTCCAGCCGGATGGTATTCACAGAAACAATGTCAATGGGCCCGAAGCTCTCCTTCGCTGTGTCCCCCCGCTGCCCCGGCGCGGAAGCAGCCACCGTCCGGTCCAGCAGCAGGGCCACGTTCGGCTGCCGGAGCAGCAGCGCGTCCGCCTCCAGCCGGCCTGTGTTCAGTGCCTTCATTACGTCCAGGCCTGTTACTTGCAGCGTGGAGGCGGAAAGGTCGAAGAGGTTGCGGCTGGCATTATGGAAAAATTTCTGCCGGTCGTTGGCCCTCGTGCTGGAGATCACACGCAACGAGCGGGCGGTTAGTTCCTGCCGGCGGGTGGAGTAGCGCAGCCCGTCCAGGTAAAAGTTGTAGGTATTGTCCGGCATATGATAGCGGTAACTCCGGGCAGTCAGGACAAAATCCTCCAGCGGCGGTTTCTCATCCGGATTGAAGATGAAAGCAGAATCCACTACCAGACCGGTAGCTGTCAGCGAGGCGTGCCCGAGTTGCTGGAGGAGCTGAACAGTTGTGGTCTTGCTATGCTGCGTGAGCGTGGCATCCGTTAGGCGTACTTCTCCTACTTCCAGCCTGTTGACTATACGTGAAACCTGCTGGTACATCTCCTGCAGATTAAGGCCGGCATCCTGTTTTTTCACCAGCCAGTCAGTGCGTATATCGATCACAGGCTGCGCAACGACCATACTGCCTATGGCCAGTTGAGACGTGCGAAGAGCCTGCAGCAGGTCTATGTCGTGGAAGGCCAGGCGTGGCAGCTTAATGTCGTATAAGGTGCGCTTGGCCTTGTTCAGCCTTTTCAGGTCGTCGTTCTTGCCCCAGTCCCCGACCAGGTGAATGGCCTCCGCCTGCAGGATCTTCTCGCGCGTAGAGAGCCCCATGCTCCCAGCCTTCAGTGTATAGGGACTGTAGCGGGGGCTGTAAGTATAGTTCCCTATGGCTAACCGTATGGCTCCTGCAAAGGCTTTTCCCTTCGGCGTAAAAAGGGTGGCCGAGTCGAGCTGCAGCGCCCGCAGGTTAATATTTGCCTTGTCCAGGCGATGGAGTGTATGAACGGTGCTGGATTTCTGGCGGTAGCTGAAGCTGCCGTCGGCCAGGCGCAGTTCCTTTACCCCGATCTCCCTCAGGTAAGGCGACAGGCTGGCGTAGAGGTCGGCCAGCTTAGGAAAGGAGGTCGTGTCGGGCACTGTGAGGTCTTCCAGTATATGCAAGGCGGTGCGCTCCAGCAGGATATGGTCGAGCTGCAGCCGCTTTTTACGCCAGGCCGCTGCTACATCTAGGCCGCGCATCGAGAGCAAGGGTACATTCAGCTGGTAAGCCATGCGATGAGCCCGGTTTTTCGGGAGTGCCGCGTTTGACTGGAGGTCCGGCTGCACGGCCATGTCTTCTACTCTCAGCGCTTGCTGGCCGGAGGAGTAGAAAAGACGCCCGGCCTGGATGGAATACACGCTGTCGGGGGAATGGTAGGCGTAGTTCCGGATGTCGAGTTCAGCCGCACCTGCCCGAAGCTTACTCGAGATGTCCTCCTGTTCCTGTAAGTCCAACCGCAGGCCCTGCACCTGTAGCGAAAACTGTGGTATTTCATGCCGGGGCCTGTTCTCCTGCCCCATTACCAGGTACCGGTAGCTTGCCGCCTGTAGGTCGAGCTCCCGAATGCTTACAGCTTCCATGGAACCGGTGCCTTTGCCGCCACGGCTTCTTTCTTTCTCCACCGATTCGTCCACCAGCTGGGCGATCACTGCGCGTTCTGCCTCAACGGCTTTTATGCTTAGACGATTGTCAAAAAGCAGAACAACAAGGTTGATTCCAGTAATCTTCAGACTCGGGCTTTGCGCCTCAATGAGGCTGCGGCTGGCCGTCCCATTTTCCCTTTGCCGGCGGTGCACCGTGGTATCAGGATAGAGATGCAGCCCCCGCAGCGTGATGCTGCGAGTGCGCAGGTGCAGCTGCAAATCGCCAAAGCTAACCTGGTAGAGTCCCTCTGTCTGTATGGCTACCTGCTTTTTAAGATAGTGCGCCACTATAGGCTCCGCCACAAGGTACAGCAGTACCAGCACCACCAGAAAAAAACCAGCCACACAAGCAAGCACTGTGCCTGCAGTCTTCAAGGCTTTACGGCCCAACCCGGTTTTAACTGGCTGTGACATGGCATACTTGTTATTGTGGGAAAGGCAAATAGCAATGCCGGTTTATGTTTTACGGGCTGCAGAAGCCCAGGGTACCTGATATGCCGTTCTCGCAAGCATAAACTTGCACCTCCCGCGGAAACTTTAAAGACTGTAAGGTCAGGCTAAAATAAAAGGACAGCGACTTGTCGGTATGCTTAATGAATTACAGACAACTTCCATGCGAGCGGCGGATACATCACATTGATCAGCTTATGTTACTCAGACCTAAAAGACAAGAAGGAAGACAAAATGAAAGAGCTGGAGCGGCAGGTTTTAGCAGCCGCTCACGACTGCATGGCTTGTCCCGTTAAGTCGTTTTTTATTGATGGATCTCAAGATCTACTTTTCGGTCTAACGGGTTTTCCTGTTGCGAGGCTTTTTCATCACCCATGTATTGCATACTAATCCGCTCCTTCGCTATTCCCTGTAAAGTCAGCAAGTCTGCCAGCGCTTCTACCCGTCTGCGGCTTAGCGCCTTATTGTAGGAGGGGTTGCCAGACTGGGAGGTATAGCCAGTGAGCCTCACACGTAATCCCGGGTTTTGCTGCAGCGTTTGCAGAACCTGGTTTAAATCCCGCAGGCTTCCGGTAGACACCCGGTATGCGTTGATCGGGTAAAAGACCGTAGTGGTATAGTCCTTTCCCGCTACTTCAGGCGCTACTTCAGCCGGAGCAGCAGTTGAACTGTTTGACAGGGCCAGTTCCTGTTGGTACTGGTTGAGGCGCAGCAGCATGCTGTCGTTAAGAGCGGCTTGCTGCTGCAGGTACTGCACCATACTGGTGTCTACCAAAGCCGCTGCTCCTGTCCTTAGCGTATCGCCTGGCGTCTCTGCCTGAAGCGAGTCGATCTTGCCCTGGAGCCTCTTGTTCTCTGCATTCAAGAAGGTGAGATGCTGCCTTTCCTCCCGGATACTTGCCGCATCCGCACCTGTGCTTAGTACAGACGCAGGCTGTGCTTTTGTTGGCTTGTAAACAATCCGCTCTTTCACACGCGCAGTTTCCTGTGCTTTAGCAGGCGCTCTTTGCTCTGTTCTAAGAGGCGCTGTTTCCGGCGTGGTGGTATTTGACTGCTTCTGTACATGTTGCTGTGTTGCAATTTCAGATCGCTGCCGGGTTACTGTATCGGTGGTCAAGGCGCTTCGATTCACTACGGCCGAAGCTAGTTGTACTTCCTTTGCATCGTTTCCAGCCACAACTGAATCACGGGGAACCCTTGCTTCGGCAGCAGTACCCGTCTGTATAGGGCTTGATGTTGTGTCCTGGGTTTGGCTCGGTTCGACAGGCATTACCTGGCGTTCGCTGACCTGTATCTGAGTGCTGCTATCGGCATCAAGCAGCGCGCTTCTGGCACTGAGCGTGTCAGCAGGTGCGTAAACCGCTCTTTGCGTGCTCGCTCGTTGTGCTGCCAGGTTAACCGTGTCCTGTTTATTGATCAGCTGAACCTCTTTGGGCTCCAGCTTCAGCATTGCCTCCAGCACATTTTGCCTTGGCTGATTTTGCCCCTGCACCGATTGTAGCAGCGCCACATTGTTTGAATAGAACCGGGGAGCTTTGAAGCTTGATTTTCTGAAGCCGAAGCTGTAGCCAAGGGTTAAGCCAGTATGCATATAAGTACTGTTGTAGTCGTTCTGCTCGAAAGCGGCACCCTTCAGATGCGGATCTGGCAGGTAAACCGCCTCTGTTTGCAGCGCCAGTTGCCACCTCTCGGCCAGCCTGAATTTAAGGCCCATTCCGAAAGGGATAGCGGACACGTAGCGCGACTTTTCTGTTGCGGTGCCAAGGGATGTTTCGAGTATGCTAAGGCCATATCCACTGAAAATATAAGGAGAAATTCGGGCGGAGCCATTAAATATCCAGCCGTTGTCGGTATAAAAATAGGCGCGCAACGCAGCCATTTGCACATTGGTTGAAAAGGAGTTTCGCTGCAGGTCACGTCCCCTTACCTCTCCCAAAGAATAACCTAAAGATAAACCCAGGCTATTCCCTATGTTGCGGGTCAGCTCTAGCCGGTGCAGCAGGTTGTTATTTATTTTAAAATAGTCAGAGGAGCTGTTATCATCATTTATATAGTTGGCGATACCTGTATAGCCGCTGAACTGCCACTTGTACAGGTCATGTTGCGCAGACACCACTTGGCAGCTGAGCAGGAGCAGGCATATCATTATTAAAGCTTTCATGGCTATCTGTTTAAGTCCAACCATAAATTAAGCTCCAGGCTTAAGCCTATAAAGGGTCTGATATACACCCGGTCCACGTTGAAATCGGAGATGGAATTAGCCCCCTGGTCGCTTTGCAGCACGGCGGCTCCCGCATTGATGCGAACAAAGGGAAGTGCTCTGTAGCCCAGGGCCAAGTAAAAAGGGCGCTTTACCAGAGGCCCCGTTGCCACGTTGTCTTCCCCGAACTTCAGGTTCGTCAAAAATACGCCTGTGGAGATACTGGCTCTCGACCAGAACGCGGAAGAAAATTTGGCCTTGCCAAACGGTATAGATATGCCAATATAGGGGGAGGTATCCGAAGTGAAGTTATCGGCATCGCCCGAGTAGTACACACCGCCGTAGCCCGCATTGATCGCGAGCACATTCCGGGTCTTCTTGGTGGCGTAATCTGTTATCTTTTTCGAGTCAGTCAAGGCGAGCAGCTGTGCGTTCGCATATTGCGCCACTTCCTGGTTCACCAGCACTTTCAGGGCCTCCACCTGTTCCTGTGCATATTTCAGCCTGATGGTGCGCTTATCCTCCCCTTCTCCTGCTATGATGTTACGCCTGGCTTTTCGCAGCCGCAGGTTGTTGATCTGTTCCAGTTTATCCAGAATGATATCTGAGAAACCACCGAACTCATAGTTTATCTGGCTTCTGTAGAGCCCCAACCCACTGTTTACGATCGTATTCATGTCGCTGCGCATATTTTTGGGGTGCTTCCGCAGTTCTACGCTGCTTTTGCTTACCACAAAAGACTGATCAATATAGGAATCCAGGGCGGAGTTGAGTTGCCTCAGGAGTTGCTGTTGCTGCAGGGCAGAGGCAGGCTCATAATAATTGATGAGAAAGGTGTATTCATCGTTTCCGCGCAAGGGATAATTCACGGGAAGTATAAAGCCGCCGTCGGCGCTGGAGGGTCTGTTCTTCCAGGCGTTCCTGTAGAGAGGTTTTTTATTTGTGTCGGGAGAGCCATATATGGCGACCTCCACCATGCCTACCTCCTTTCCCGTTTCCCCTGTCAGCATAAAATCGCTCTCGGCGGGCAAAGGCTGGCCTTCGTTGAAGTAGCTCCTGTCGTAGTTAAACACCACCGTCTCGTATTGGGCGAACAGGGGATAGCTAAACAACAAACAAATCAATAGTGTGTAATTCTTTTTCATGCGCTTGGTTTTAGTCATGCTTAACTTTTGCACTTATCTTATATATAGCAAGAACTGATGACGGAAAAATGAGGAGAATACAAGTTAGAGCAGGTATCAATCGGTCTTTCAGAAAATAGTAAAGATAAAAGCCGACAGACCTGTAACGGTAGCAGATCCATAGGATCAAAAAGGAAGCTCTTCAAGGTCCCACAAAGCGTGGCCCTCTTCAGATAAGGGTGCGTTTTCGCTTGCTGGTATGGCTTTAGGAAAGGTTGCCATGCCTTCTCAGTTGTAAAGCTGTGAGTAGTGTCAGGGTGCTAATCCAGAACAAACTGGTTGTACTCTATGATCAGGCAGGAAACCAAGGGTAAATTCATGCGGGCTCAATTGTTCCCATAATTCATATATGGAGTGCAGGTTATATCTGTATGCGCTCCCCTATTCAGCCTTGGTAGCGTTTTTACTTCCTGCGTACAAAGCAATCCCTGTCCATTAGGCAGTTCCATATATATCACATTGAGCCATATGTATATATACGTACTTCATTGGCAAAAGCACGTAAGCATTTCTCATTGTTTGCCGCATAATGTTTTCATTCCCAATAAAACAGTAGAACAGGAAGATTTCATCTATACTGTGGCACAACAACGAGGGAATTTTGAGACGCAGCAAATGCGTCCGTCCGGCAACGCAAAACAACAGGACAAGACAGGAGTGGGAAGCATTGTCACCTGGCCGCCACCGACTAGAGGCAGCGGGGTGGCTTCTGCTCGCTGATGAATGGAAGCAATGCGCTTTAAGGCCGGAAAACAGGTTTTATGCTAAAAAGGGGCAGTCACCGAGGAACCTTCGAAATTAGAGAATTGATCTACAATTCATTGCTCTCTTGGCTTGCCTCAAAAAGTACATGCAGCTTTTGCTGTAACAGCTCCTTGTCCGGCAGTTGGGTTTTATACTCGGCTACCAAGGCCGGGGAAAGGTTCCTGCTCAAGGCGTACTCAACTACCTCCGTATCCTTGTCTTTACAGAGCAGGATACCAATGCTGGGGTTCTCGTTTCTTTTCCTCACGTCCCTATCCAGGGCTTCTAAGTAGAAATTAAGCTGCCCCAGATGCCCTGGTTTGAGTTTGTCCGCCTTCAGCTCAAAGGCAACCAGACACTGCAGCCCCCGGTGATAAAACAGCAGGTCAATGTGAAAACCACTGTTCCCGACCTGCAACCTATACTCTTCCCCCACAAACAGAAAGTCCCTGCCCAGCTCCAGAATAAAGCTGTTCATCTGGGCCATAATGCTTTCTGCAGCGCCCCCTCGCTATGTGTCTCCGATAGGTTCAGGAACTCGAATACATAGCTATCCTTGAAGACATTAGCTATATCCTGGTTCATTCCTTTCAATACGGGTGGCTGATTCTGGTTTTCCAGCATAATCCTTTCGAACACGCCGCTGCTGATCTGCCTTTCCTGTTGCTTCACACTGTACTTCTCCTGCATGCAAAGGCGCAGATAGAACTCGCGCTCTTCCTCTGTCCTGGTCCGTGACAGCAAGACCAGGTGGTGGGGCCAGCTTACCCTGGCCAGTATACTGTCCCTCAAACTGCTCGGACCTAATTGTGTCATTGGCGATGACACAATTTCAAAATCCTGGTCTGGCTGCGTTAGTGGTCCTGCCGATGGCGCTAAACTGCTTTTGGAGTAGGTGTCATAGAACTGCTTCATACGGTACAGCACCCTCCGATTAAAGCCTTTTAGCTCCGGATGATTTCGTTTTATATGTTCCGCAAGTTCATCCACTGTTTTCTCACCCCAACTGGCAGAGGCAATCCGCCTGCTGATGTACTCCCCCTCCTGCCAGAACAGATTGATTAATTCCGTGTTAACGACCTTCAAGGCATTGCTTCTGGCCTGCTGAATAAGGGTGGTTATCTCAGAGATTTGGTCCTGTGACATGGGAGGTATCTGGTAAAGTGAATAACTGCAAAGGGACCTCACCGAACACTGCGTGCATGTGTTGGATTGCTTGCTCAACCTGGACTTGGGCTATCAAGCCTCCTGACAACTGACCACATTTCAATTATCTTTTCTAAACCCGCTTCCTGTTTTTGCAGTCCTGACATGCTCTTAAACGGCATTGCCAAACAGGTAGCTTGTACCCACAGCAGCAACAGCACGTAAAGCGGGAGAGGAAGCCTTTGCTTTGATGGTAGGATACTTGATTACAGCTGATGCTTTTGAGGTGTTCTTTGTAGTTTCTATCATCAAAGTTTCGGCTTCAGATTCTGATAATGAAATGTCCTGATGAGGAAAGATCGTCTGAGGCACTTTCTGCGGGGCCAGCGGAAGGCACAGGCCCCTGGAATTTGCTGAATTAGAAGAGTTACAACTCATATATGCGTCCCCACAATAGAATGGACAGCTTCAACATGTGCGGGAGAAGAGTGACTTAATCGGAAAAGGGATGAACGGGATATGAACACGTGCTGCACCTTGCTTTCCCCACCACAGCATGAGCCGGTATGGGGGATCATATATAAAATGGAAGAGAATCCAAAGAAGAGTAAGAGGCATACAAAAACGGTACTGCCAATGTAAAGAGCGTACAAAGGCTAATTCTTATGAGTGAGCAGACAGAAGAACGTCAGTCAAGGGTTGCTGAACTTGAAAAGAAGTTGGCAAATGCTGAGCGGGAGTTAAACATTGAAGCAGCCTTGGAGCGGGTGCGCGCAAGGGCAATGGACATGCATCATTCCTTTGAGTTGAGTGATGTGTTGTCTGTGCTCTTTGAGCAGTATGATCTTTTAGGCATTCACCCGGTGTTCTCTCATCTCACTTTGTTTGATTTGGAAAACAACAGGTTCTCTTACAGGACTACCGGAAGGGATGGCAAGCGGGTACAGGCGGAGCAAATAATTGATCTTGATGCGATAGATGCCTGGAAAGACAGTGTGGAGAACTGGAAGAAAGGCGGTCCCAATCAGGTTAATAGCCACGTGTACCCAAAGGAGATTCTTCCACAGGTGTTTCAGTTGTTCCAGGAAATCCTTTCAGCCGTGCCTCCGGAAGCAAAGTTTTACCCGGAAGATTTCCCGAACGGGTTATTCATTACCCAGGGGTACTGCAGATTCGGGTATGTCGGGTTTGGGCATAACAGGCAGGCGACAGAAGAGGAGAAGGAAGTTGTAGGAAAGATCGCCATTGAATTCGAAAGACTATACCAGCGTTTCATCGACCTGCAAAGAGCAGAAGCCCAGATAAGGGAAGCCCATATTGCAGCTTCCCTGGAACGGGTGAGGGCAAGTGCCATGGCGATGCGCAGCAGCGATGATGTAGGAAATGCCACAGGGGTCTTGTTTAACGAACTGGATAAGCTTGATATTTCGCTGTTGCGCTGTGGCTTGATCATCATCGATGAAAAAGAAAAGACAATGCAGGTCTGGAGGGCCACCACCACCAAAGACGGCACCATCGGTCAGGTAACCGGTAAAGTTTCCATGGCTATTCATCCGATGCTGGAGGCGGCTTATGACAGCTGGAGGCGGAAAGAGTCTTTTTTGCGGTATGACTTATCCGGTGATGACGTGGTGAATTATCAGAGGGCGCTTACAAATCATGCGCCACAGTTCACAAAGAGCGTTACGCCGGAAAGGCAAACCAGCTCAACTTTCTTTTTCGACGAAGGGGCTCTTTTCGCTTTTACCAAAGATCCGCTGGGCGCAGACACATGTGCTGTCCTGCAAAAATTTGCAGCGGTCTTCAGCCTGACGTACCGTCGTTACCTGGATTTGAAAATCGCAGAAGCGCAGGTCAGCGAAGCCATCAGGCAGGCTTCGCTCGACCGGGTGCGGGCTGAAATAGCATCGATGCGTACAACGAGCGATCTTGAAAAAATTACCCCGCTGATATGGAATGAGCTCACCATACTTGGCGTTCCTTTTATACGCTGCGGCGTGTTTATCATGGATGACGGGCAGCAACTCATTCACACCTATCTTTCCACACCCGACGGGAAAGCCATTGCGGCCTTTCGTTTGCCTTACAGCACACCCGGAAACATCTCGCAGGTAGTGCTTCAGTGGCAGAAGAAAAAGCTGTACACAGACTACTGGGATGAGGCGGCCTATACCGAATTTGCCACTAACTTAGTAAAGCAGGGCGTACTTGCATCGCGCGAGCAATACCTTCGTACGTTCCCCCGGAGTGGGTTTTATTTGCACTTTATCCCTTTTTTGCAGGGAATGTTGTACGTGGGCAATACCACCCGCTTAGGTGAAGAAGAAATCAAGCTGATTCAGTCCCTGGCGGATGCCTTCTCTACAGCCTATGCTCGGTACGAGGATTTTAATAAGCTGGAGGTAGCCAAACAGCAGGTTGATAAGACCCTGCTCGACTTAAAACAGACCCAGCAACAGTTGATCCAATCCGAGAAAATGGCTTCGCTTGGACAGCTCACAGCAGGCATTGCACACGAAATACAAAACCCCCTTAACTTCATCAACAACTTTTCTGATGTCAATACAGATTTGATTGCTGAGATGAAGGAAGAAATCGGGAAAGGCAATTTTGAGGAAGTGAAAGCCATTGCAGGTAGTCTGGAAGAGAACGAAAGGAAAATAAACGACCATGGCAAACGGGCAGACGCCATTGTAAAAAGCATGCTGCAGCATACCGGAACCCGTAAGGGCCAAAAAGAGCCAACCAACATCAATGGCCTGTGCGAGGAGTATTTGCGGTTGAGCTTCCATGGCCTTCGGGCAAAAGACAAGGCATTCAATGCGGAAATAGAAACGGACTTCGATGAGAGCATTGGCCGGATAAATGTCGTTCCCCAGGAAATAGGAAGGGTATTATTGAACCTGTTCAATAACGCGTTTTACGCAGTAAATGAGAAACAAAAACTGGATGGAACGTTTAAACCAACCGTAACCGTAGCGACCAGAATTGAAAACGGGATGGCTGTCATAAGGGTCATAGACAATGGCACTGGCATTCCGCAGCATATCGTTGACAAAATCTTCCAGCCTTTTTTCACCACCAAGCCAGCCGGGCAAGGCACTGGCTTAGGTCTGTCGATGAGCTATGATGTGGTAAAGGCACACGGCGGGGCAATAAAGGTGGAAACGAAGGAAGGGCAGGGCTCAGTGTTTGTCGTTGAGTTGCCTCTAAAGGATGCCTGACGTTTACGGCTAAAAAGCCATGAACCATAGAATCGGAGTTATGCCACCTGCCTTGCCGTATATAAAAAACACCGGGAGCTAAGTATGCGGGGAATCCGCGATCCGGTTCAGCAGGCGTTACAGGTGAATTTCTTTCGCAACCCCAGGGCGGGTGCTACAGTAAAACAAGGCGCATAAGAGTTGAAATACTTCTTATCCATTTCTTATAAAGGAAGGCTCCCCATCTCGGGGAGCCTTCCTTTATAGCCGTAAATAAAAAAAGGACAATACAGGCTCGTTCTGAAGAACCGCTCCTGAGGAACGGGGCCTGAAACAAAGCAGCGCAGGAAGTATATGGACCCAATTCGTTCTCCAGAAAGCATCAACTCGTTTTTTATAAACCAGATAAAGGGGTACGCCATTTTCGCCACTGACACGGAAGGCATCATCACTGCCTGGAACAAAGGAGCCGAGCGACTGAAAGGATATAGCGAAGAAGAAATCGTGGGCCGCTTCTACGGCATACTGCACCCGTATGAGTACCAGCAGTCCGGCGTGCCTGAGCAGGAATTAAAACTGGCCTTGGAGAACGGAATCTTTGAGAAGGAGGACTGGCGCAAGCGCAAAGACGATTCCCTTTTTTGGGCCAAAGTCATGCTCACGCCGATTTTCTCGGTCGATGGGCAGCACATCGGCTTTACGAAGATCACCGGTGACATCAGCCAGCAGAAAGAGCTGCAGGACAGGCTGGCGGAGCGGCAGCAGAACGCCCTGGAGAACAAGAACAAAGAGCTGAGGAAAATTAACCTGGACCTGGACAACTTTATCTACACGGCCTCCCACGACCTGCGATCTCCCATTACGAACATTGAGGCGCTGATGGAGATCCTGAAAGGGGAACTGCAGGAGACCAATTGCCTGAGCGCTGATACAGAGGAGGTGTTGGAGCGGGTGCTGGCTTCTGTTGGCCGCTTTAAACGCACTGTCGAAGACCTGACCGAGATCAGCAGACTGGAGAATGGCATCCATGAAAACCCTTCTGACGAGATACTGAACGTGAAGGAGGTGTACGAGGAGATCATAGCAGACCTCGATGACCCTATCAAGCACAAACTATGCTTTGTGCAAACGGATTTTCAGGTTCACCAGCTGAAGTTCTCGAAGAAGAACTTCAGGAGCGTCCTTTACAACCTGATCAGCAACGCTGTCAAGTACCGCTCCCCGAAGCGGGACTGCATTGTCAGAATTTATACGAGGCTGGAAGAGCCTTATGTCGTGCTGAGTGTGCAGGACAATGGACTGGGGATTAATAAGCGGCACCGGGAGCACCTGTTTGGCATGTTCAGGCGTTTCCACGACCACGTAGAAGGCACCGGCATAGGGCTGTTCATGGTGAAGCGCATTGTGGATAACGCTGGCGGAAAGATCGAAGTAGAAAGTGAGGAAGGGGCCGGCAGTAAGTTCACGGTTTATTTTAAATCTAGCATGTGAAAACCGATACAGAGCCCAACACATCCTATATATAGTGTACGACCAGAAAGATGCAAGAAAAAGAGATAGAGAAGCCAGGGCATGAGGGTATTCCTGCAGAGGTGCCACAGCAGCGTGAAACCGTGTTGGTAGTGGACGACGATGAGAACTGGTGCTTTGTAGCAAAGAAACTCCTGAAGAAGGCCGCTGTCGGGAAACAGGTTATCACGGCTGCCAATGGCCTGGATGCTTTGGAGAAAATACAGGGCATTGCTGCCAGTGGCGGAAAACTGCCGGAGCTGATCTTGCTGGATATAAAGATGCCCGTGATGGACGGCTTTGGGTTTTTAGAGGAGGTGGCAAAGGCCCCGGAACTAGACCTCCGCAGTACGAGAATTTATATGTGCACCAGCTCGTTCCTGGCCAAAGACCGGGAAAGGGCGGCCTATTACCAGGTTTCTGGCTTTATCACCAAGCCTCTGACGCATGAGGTGCTGGTAGGTATACTTCATGCGGGTTGAGCGGCTAAGAGAAAGGCGGCGGCCTATATAAACCGCACTGTTCACCTTCCATATACTGTTGAGGCGGCGGCCCTTGGAGGCGAAGGGCGGCGTAGGTTTGGGTCTATTTCTCCTAGGAAACAGAGCGCATTCGCTCTTGATTTGGAGTGTTTATCATGCGGAGCATGAGTACCGTAATAAATTTCGTGTGGAAACCCGGTTCTGGCGCGGGAGGATGAGATTATTCAGACAAGCCTTCCACTCAAAGTGAAAGGAAGAAACAGCCTTTATATAGGTTATTTCATATTTAAAGAAATCGTAAAAACAGGTATGGTGCGGAGTGGCTTGTATGAACAAGCCTCTATGCTGCTTTAAGCTGTTCGCTGGCTTTTTTGCACTCAAATTCCACTAATAGCTTTACAAGAACCTTCAGTTCTTTTGCAGCTTGTGAGTCAGATGCCGCATTTTTCAATTGTTCTATGCGTGAAGCAACTGCGTAGTATTGCACTCGTGTCGTAATCATTCGTACCCTATTAAGATTTGATTAAGAATTAAGGGTTTTACGTATTAAACTCACACTTATTTATTTCATTCACCCACAATTTTGAGCCGTTCACCAAAATAAATGACTGTTTTTCTAGTTTTTGTATCAATTCGTCTGTCACGGAGCGGCTTTTAACACAATTTTATGCCGCCTTTACTGTTTCTGACAGCATTTGTTTAGCCGCAAAGTGTGGCTTTTAAAACCGCTACAAGGATCGCATATCTCCCGGCCTTCACACTGCTCGGGCAACAGGGAAATAGCCAAATCGGAGCGTTCGTCTTTCCCTGCCGTCCGCAATTCTGGGCTATCCAAATTTAGAAGGCTGTCACGCTCTTGCTGCAGTTAGCAAAAGCTGATTTGCCGCCGCCCCAGAATTTTCATAGCCGTGCCCTTGGCTGTTCTTCACCCGCATGAAACTTGCTGAAGTTGTTCTCGCTGATTAACTCATGGGCCGCTCATGCTGCCCCTGGCAATAGAAACATTGCTGCTACCGGACTCTGACAAAGCAACACGACTGCAGGCTGCAAACCCGCTGTTCCTTCGGTATTCCAGCACAAATGCCCGTACAGATCGACTGAAAAAGAAAAAAATGCCTACATTAGGGTTTGAATTATGCGCTTTCCCCTGGTTGCGTGTGCCTTGGTTGACTGCAAGGCTGATGCAGGCACGGTGGCTATATATACCTTGCCATTCGGCTGGGTGAGGAAGAGTCGCAGAGATTCTACCGGGTAGCATAATCCGGGGCATACACAGAATAAATTAAAGTTTTTGAAAAATGCTGAAAATTCAATTGAGCCTGTTTTTTGTATTTCTGATGCTGAGTGGCCTGATCGTAGAGCCCAATCGTTCTGAGACACAAGAAGGCAGGGAGGACCTGAGGCGTGCGAAGGCAGTTGCCCAGGAAGGGCCAAGCGACCTGAAGATTACCACCTTTGCCGGCCCCGACCTTACGCCCAGCCCCGCTGCGCTGGCCGTGTCCCCCACCGGGGAGGTATATGTGGGTGTCGATATGATGGGCTCGCTGGGGAAAGAGCCGGGGAAAGGGAGTATCCTCAAACTGGTTGACAGCGATAACGACGGAAAAGTAGACCGCCACACCAGCTTCGCCACAGTAGATAACCCGCGCGGCATCATCTCGCTCGGCAACCAGGTCTTCGTGCTGCACACCACCTTCTCGAAAGAAACAGGGAAAGCCTCCGGCATGGACCTGGTTGTATTCGAAGACGCCGATCAGGACGGTGTCGCGGATGGTCCCTCCAAGCCGCTCATCCAGAACATAAGCTCGCCTAAGTTCCTGCAAAGCCGGGGCACCGACCACGCCACCAACGGCATCCGGATGGGCATTGACGGCTGGATCTATATAGCCGTAGGCGACTTCGGTTTCCATAACGCCGTAGACCGGTCAGGGAAAAAACTGACGATGCTCGGCGGCGGAATCGTGCGGGTGCGGCCGGATGGCACCGAGATGGAAGTATACACGCACGGCATGCGGAACATATATGACGTGGCCATCGACCCCTATATGAATATCTTCGCGCGGGGCAACACCAACGACGGCGGCGGCTGGAACATTCGCTTCAGTCACCAGATCCAGTCCGGGGAGTACGGCTACCCGGTTTTGTTCAAGCATTTCACGGATGAGATCATCCCGGCCCTGGTTGATGTAGGCGGAGGCTCGGGTACAGGCGCCTTATATATGGATGATCCTACCTGGCCGGAAAAATACAACCGCGTTCCGATGATGGCTGACTGGGGAAGAAACCAGCTCTATATACACCGGGTGACGGCAGACGGGGCAAGCTTTAAGCAGAAAGAAGAAGAGTTCATCAAGCTGCCGCAGATCACCGATCTGGATGTGGATGCCTCTGGCAGGGTATATATGGCGGCCTGGGACGGTGCGGGTTACTCCGGCAACCCGGACAAAGGGTTCGTGGTGCGGGTGGTGCCGGAAAACTGGACGTACAAACCCTTCCCTGACCTTGAAAAAGCATCAGTCAACGAACTGGCGGACCTGCTGAAATCAGAGAGCGCGGTGGCACGCTTGCATGCCCAGCAGGAACTCATTACCAGACCAGCCAAAAAGGCAACGAAAGCAGCCTGGAAAGTGGCTGCAGACAAGAAGCTCCCGCTCTATGCCCGCGTAGCCGGCATGTACGCCTATGCGCAGGCGGCTGGCGAAAGCGGCACCAGGAACCTGGTAAAGCTGGCGCAGGAGGAAGAAATGAAAGAATACGCCCTGCGCGCGCTCAGCGACAGGAAAGGGCGATTGGCAGGCGTTCCCATCGAACCTTATATAGAGGGGCTCAAGAGTTCTTCGGAGCGGGTACAGGCAGCGGCCATTATTGGCTTAGGCCGACTTGGCCGTAAGGAGGCCGCCCAGGCGCTGCTGCAGGTGGATGTTCCCGCTTCCTTTGCCGCACCGGCCAAAGGCACGGAAGGCCCTCATGCCACTCCAAACGCAGCCATCGTTCCCGCGCATTTAGCGGTACAGGCCTTGGTGAGCCTGAATGCCGTAGACGCTACCGTGGATGCGATCGGAACCGAGAACTCCACGCTCGCGCTATGGGCCTTGCGCTACATGCACGACCCGAAAGCAGTGGAGGGTTTGATGGCAGCCTACCAGCAGGCCAAAGACGAAAAACTGAAAGCCGAAATCCTCACCACCTTGTCGCGCCTCTACAAAAAGGAAGCTCCTTATGATGGGTCCTGGTGGTGGAGCACGCGGCCAGATACGCACGGGCCATACTACAAGGGCATTACCTGGGAAGCCTCGCCAACTATAGAGAAGTTCCTGAAAGAGGAATGGAATAAAGCAGACGACTCCGGGAAGCAGTTCTTCGCTGATCTAAATGCCAGGCACCGGATGGAGATCACGGAGTTTGGTGGCGAAGAAGAAGCCGTTGCGGCGAAAGAGGAAATCAACGTTGACCTGGAGAAGATCAAAAACCAGAAGGGCCAGGTGGGCAAAGCCTCTATCGAGGACGTGATGCTGGCGATGGCGAAGATAAAAGGAGACCCCGTGAAAGGCAAAAGCCTCTTTACCCAGCAAGGCTGTATTGCCTGCCACAGCATCAGCAAGGGCGAGGCGATGAAAGGTCCCTATATGGGGCAGATCGGCTCTATCATGAACCGTGAGCAGATTGCAGAGTCTATCCTCAAGCCCAATGCATCCATCTCGCAGGGTTTTGCGTCTGTGCTCATCAAGGCCAAAGGAGACAAGACCTATATGGGCTTCATCACCCAGGAGTCGGCGGACCAGCTGGTGTTGCGCAACATCGCCGGCCAGGTTTTCACCATAAAAACCGCGGACATCGTTTCGCGCAAGGAACTGGAGACATCCATGATGCCCGCAGGGCTCGCCAACTCCCTGTCTTACGAAGAGTTTGCTTCCCTCATCACGTTTTTGTCGGAACAGAAAAAGTAAGTTTTCAGGCCAATGCGTTAGCATATATAAGCAAGCGTATTGGCCCGGATGCTATATATAGATACGCAGTAAAATAGCTGCACTGGGCGGGCAAATTTCCCTGTTACGGCTGGGAGGTTCCTCGTCAGTCTATCAAAGTATATATAAACCTTATCGGCAGGATGAAAATGAAAGCCTTACTAAGTACTTGCCTGCTATTGGCGTGCTTCTCGTGCACAACGCAGCAGAAAGAGGACACCACCCAGCAGCAGAATGCTGACCAGGAGCAGGGGGATTGGATCCAGCTTTTCAATGGGAAAGACTTGGAGGGCTGGGACCTGAAAATAAAGGGGCATGCCTTAAATGAGAACTTCGGAAACACCTTTCGGGTGGAAGACGGAAAGATGGTCGTGCGCTATGATCAGTATGACTCCTTTGATGAGCAGTATGGGCATATTTTTTACAAGGAGCCCTTCTCGGCTTACCTGCTGGTAATGGAGTACCGCTTTGTGGGAGAACAGGCAAAAGACGGTCCCGGCTGGGCCACCCGAAACAGCGGTGCCATGCTGCACTCCCAGGCGGCTGCCACCATGGGCCTCGATCAGGATTTCCCCATATCGCTTGAGGCGCAATTATTGGGCGGCAACGGAACGGATGAGCGGACCACGGCCAACCTGTGTACCCCCGGCACCAACGTGGTGATGGGCGACACGCTCTTCACTCCCCACTGCATTAACTCCAGCTCCAAAACCTACCACGGCGACCAATGGGTACGGGCAGAAGTGCTGGTATTGGGCGATTCCATCGTGAAGCACATTGTAGAGGGAGACACCGTGCTGGTATATGAGAAGCCGCAGATCGGCGGCGGGAACGTAAGCAACCACGACCCGGCAGTGAAGAAAGACGGCCAGCTTTTAAAGGAGGGATATATAGCGCTGCAGAGCGAAAGCCACCCGGTGGAATTCAGGAAGGTGGAGCTGTTTAACCTGGAGCAGTATATGGATGATCCGCAAAAAATGAAGAGCGTGCTGCGCGACCTCAAGAAGCGGGAGGCGAAATAAGGGCTGCCGGAAATCAACCGTTATGGGGGGCTGGGGCAATCAGCTAAAAATCACATGTCGCTGTTTCCGGCCCTGGACCCCGGTGCTGGCAGTAGCATAGCAGGAAGGGCACAGGCGCCCTCTGTATCATCCTGTTCGCTTTCAGGCTCTTCTGGACCTGTGCCCGACAAGTTGCTGCTGTTTTCTCTCGTAGTCAACGATCTGCTTCGTTAACCGCTTCAGCTCCTTTGCTTCTTCTGAGCCAGCCGAGACGTCTTTTAACTGTTCTATGCGGCTGGCCACTATGTCGTACTGCTCCTGTGTCGTGATAGAGGTGTGCTCCGGCTCCATAAATCTGCAATTAAGTAACACTTCATTAATACGGTGAAGCAGCTAATTATTTATACTTAAATTTTAGCTTATTTAACAGCATTTAACAGCATTTAACAGCATTTAACAGCATTTAACAGCATTTCTACTTAAAGACAATCCGTAAAAGTACGGTAACGGCTTTACTCCCTCGGGAGCTCGATGTAAAAGGTCGTGCCTTTGCGTTCCTCGCTCTCAAACCATATCCGGCCCTTGTGCCACTCCACAATTGTCCTGATAATGGACATGCCGAGCCCGGTGGACGGCTCCCCTTCGAGGCCCGGCCGGCGGGCGTTGGTGAACTTATCGAAAAGCGTTGCGTGGTATTTCCGTGGTATGCCCACGCCGTTGTCTTTCACTTTAATCAGCACAGTCTCCTTTTTCTCTTCCAGGGTCACGGTAATGGTGCCGCCCTCGGGCGTGAATTTAATGGCGTTGGAAATAAGGTTGTTGATGGCCTGCATCAACTTAAGGTCATCGAACTTTATATAGACATCTCTGCTGGCGGAGACGAAACGGAAGGTCTTGGCGATCTTCCGCTCCGAATGCTGGTACTGCTCCATTACCTCTTCGATACGTGCCGCAATGTTTGCTCTCCGCTTGATTATGTCTACGCCCGTGGTCTCCAGAAACTCATGGTTGGTCAGGTCATCGATCAGCGTGATCCCATGCTCGCTGGTCCTTTCAATCAGGTCGATGAGTTTGTCGAGCGCGGGGCTGCCGTAGGGTTTTGCCTCTTCGGCCAGAGCCCCGGACAGGCTCTGGATCATGGCAAGCGGCCCGGCCAGGTCGTGCGCCAGGATGTGCAGCACAGAGTCCTTCTTATTTGCGAATTTCTTGAGGTAGTCGTTGTAATGCTTGGAGGCCGTAATGTCCTCTACGTACCCGGTGATGCGCTGCTTGTCCGGCAGGTCGCCCAAGAGGAAATGCGTCAGGCACACCCAGCGTTCTTCGTGGCCGGGTAGCGTAAAACGAAACTCGATTTCGGAGCTTTCTCCCTCATTCAACAGCCGCTGGTACGCTTCCAGCACGTACTTCCGGTCTTGCGGGTGAATCATCTTCAGCAAAGAGCCGGCATCAATGGCAGTGCCTTTGGTGATGTTAAAAGTCTCCTCGAAGGCGGGGTTCAGGAACGTAAACTGCTTTGCCCCTACCTCATATATAAAAATGGCCTGCCGGATATGGTTGGCTAAGTGCTCAAGGTTAGTCGTGTTTGAACGTGGCATGCGGTATGGAAACGCGGCTATCCCGCAGGACGCTTCTGAACGAAAGGTAATCAATTATAAATGAACTTATTCCCGCGCTTCCTGCGTCGGGGGGCAAAGCCTGTAGCGGATGCCGTGTTGTGTGGCATGCCGCCGTTACCACAGCCGGAGCCGCTGCCATTACTAGGAATATGCGAAGCAGTAATTTCAGAAGAGAGGTGTTGTTCAGTACAATTTTTATTGTTAAATAGGACGTTGTTATAAAAGTACCTGGATCAGGCAAAGCCAAAGCGTAATCGGAAAGTATGTTAGAAAGGATGAAAGAGGAGACCGACCAGGTCTTCAGAGAAGCGCTGACAGAAGCGTCAGATTTTAAGTTCAGCGCCAGGGTAGCCAACGTGTTTGACGACATGGTCAACCGATCGGTTCCCTTTTATGGGGAGATCCAGCGAATGGTGGCAGAACTGGCGGCAGACCACGCCCAGGAAGGCACCAACGTCTACGACCTGGGCTGCTCCACCGGCACCACCCTGCTCGGCATGGACACCATGATTCCGCCTGATATCCGGTTTATAGGCATCGACGACTCCCCGGAAATGCTGCAGAAATGCGACAGAAAGCTAAAGGAGGCCGGTGTGGTGCGGCCTTATACGCTGCACACGGCAGATATACAGCAGGGCGCCGAGATACAGAATGCCTCCGTGGTGGTGCTGTGCCTCACGCTCCAGTTCATCCGGCCCATCTACCGCGAAAAGCTGCTGCAGAGCATCGCCGAGGGCCTTGTTGCCAATGGGGTGCTGATACTCGTGGAGAAGGTGCTGACGGAGGACAGCGTCTTCAACCGGGACTTTATTAAGTATTACTACAACTACAAGCGCAGGAACCACTACAGCGAGATGGAGATCTCCCAGAAAAGGGAGGCGCTGGAGAACGTGCTGATCCCTTACAAACTCAGCGAGAACGTGCACATGCTGCGCGAGGCAGGCTTCGCCTCCTGCGAAACGTTCTTCAAGTGGTACAATTTCTCAGGCATCATCGCAATCAAAAAATAAATGATATCCATCGGCAACTTCTTTTTCAAATACAGGAACATTCTTTTCATCTTCCTGTACCTGGCGCTCTTCATCCCGTCACCAGACATCTTCACGAAGGATACCTTCGGCCAAAACTATCATCTCTGGCCCATCGTCATCGGCCTGTTGATTACCGTAACGGGGCAGCTCATCCGCGGGGCGACCATCGGCCTGGCCTATATCATCAGGGGCGGCAAAGACAAGAAGGTGTATGCCGAGGAACTGGTGACGCAGGGCATCTTTAACCACTGCCGCAACCCGCTTTATGTGGGCAACATCCTGATGCTGGCCGGCGTGGGCGTATTATCTAACTCCCTTATATATGTGGCGGTGTTCATTCCGCTGTTCCTGTTCATATACCAGGCCATCGTGCTGGCCGAGGAGCACTTTCTCCGCGGCAAGTTCGGGGCAAAGTTTGATGCTTACTGCTCCCGGGTAAACCGCTGGCTCATAAACCCGAAAGGGCTCAGCGACAGTTTCAGCCAGATGCAGTTTAACGCCAAACGCTGGATTCTGAAAGAGTACAACACGCAGTTTGTCTGGCTGGTGGGCATCGCGCTTATTTTGCTCCTGAAGTACCCACAGCTCACCGGCTACGACATGGATGTGCGAAACGTTATACTGCCTGTCGTGATCTTTATGCTGGGCGCCATCTATCTTTCTGTCAGGTACCTGAAAAAGTCCGGCAAGCTGGTGGCTGGTTAAAAGCCGCGGTTTTGTGCTGCGGCAACCGCTATTGCGTGGCAAAAAAGCCGTTGCCGGTGTATTCACCGGCAACGGCTTTTTTGGCGGTCAGTCACCAATCCATATATAGCCTTGAGGGTTTTGGCCTTGCCTGAAATGCCGGGGCCGCTGGTGCTTTATCTGCGGGATATTGAATATATGCTGATTTAATGAACCGCTATATATAAACTTATCAGTTTACACACGCGTAATTCTTCTTTCTCAGGAGTTTTGGATATATTGCTGTGTGCTTTAGGAAGTAAGAAGAATGGTGCTGTACGACAACAGTTTAATAAGGCTAAACTATAATCCCGCTACTGATATTCTGGACGTTGACTGTCCTGATTTCCATCCACTGATCATGGCTGATGTGAAGGAGGCGTTCAATATTATTGTGGATACGGTAAAGCACTATGATGTGAAGAGGCTCGTGATTGATTCGAGCAAAGCCGTGATTGACACCTCAGACAAGGAGCACAGAGAGGTGCTGGTAAAATTTGCCCGCGACCTGATGGGCACCCGCCTGCAGAAACTCGCCCGCGTCGGCACCCAGGACACGCTGCGGGAAACCAACGTAAGCAAAGCGAAAGAGGATGCCGCGTTCAGCATCGCCTTCCAGAACTTCTCCGATAAGGCCGCTGCCGTTGCCTGGCTAAACAAGAGCAGCTAACGCTGTAAAAACAGGCCTGTCCGTCCATGTATCCACACCTGACAAGGGTTTCCTCTCCCCAACCTAATTAATTCATCTCTTAGTCGCACAGCCAGGTAGATGGGCACCCCCTGGTATCCGTTTTTCTGTTGGCGGCCGGTATGCCATGGCTGTGGGGCGCACCGCCCGCTGCCGGGGCGTTTACGCCCCTACCCGCCGCAAATTATCCTTCCCGGTTCTAAACTAATCTTTATCTGAATTGTCTCTTATCCGGCGGCTTTTCGGGGCCTGTGGGCATTGGGAGCAGTACAAATAAGAACTGCTTTAAAACCCCAGTCTGTATAACAGCAGGCATATGAAGCCGCTTTTCTGGAAGCGTAAATTCTTTTTTCAGAGGGTGTAATCATGCAATTTGCAAGGCTTCAGTACGTTACCTATTTGGTCATGATAAAATATGAAGTTGCTTTGTAACCTTTTCGAGGTTTTGGCAATAGAGGTATAAGGTGGAAATGCCCCTGATTGCCAAGCCCTGTTCTGTGGCGGCTGGTATAACTCCTTTTGCCATGGCTCCCACTCCACAGGTTCATAGCCGGAACGAAGAATGCTGCTTTGTGAACCTTAAAATATATTAATATCGTAATACTCACGAAGACGCGAAGCCTATAGTTCACCCTTAACAAAAACCGAATGCATTTTCTTATACAAAAGCACTTTTACATCTGCTGGCTGCTGCTGTGCTTTCTGTTTGTGGGCCAGGCCTTCGGCCAGGCTCCTGTTACGTGTACTGTATCTATCGTGTCACAGCAGGCTTCCAATATATGCGAGGGCGAGAGCATCACCCTGAACGCCGTGCCGGGCGCTAACTTTACGCCTACCGGTTACCAGTGGTACCGGGACGGGGCAGCAATTAACGGCGCCACGGCTGCCACCTACCAATCGAATATAGGAGGTATATATACTGTAGAGGCAACGGGAGCCAGCTGCCAGGGCACCCCTACGTCCGGGGAGTTTTCTGTTACGGTTGATCCTCGGCCGCCAAGGCCTACCTTTAATATCTCTCCCACAGGCGCGATCTGCTCCGGCACCGAGGTTGCTTTCAATGTCGTGAACCCGACCGAGGATGTGATCTACGTCTGGGACTTTGGGAACGGCAACACGGTCTCCAGCACGGGGGCTGTGCCAGTCACGCAAACCTACGACACCACCGGAACAGGTACCGTCCCTTTCAATGTGCAGGTATATGGCGTGAACCGGCAGGGCTGCTCCTCCGACACCATCACACAGACAATTAATGTCAGGCAGGTGCCAGTGGTGTCCTTCACCGAGGAAAACGACTTCCAGGTGTGCCTGCCCGACACCGTGGCGCCCGGCGACACAGCCATTTTTGCCACCATCACCAACGCCACGCAGGCACCATATCTCGGTGACATCGCCCGCTATTATGTAGACTGGGGAGACGGAGAAGGTGAGAAAGAATACCTGGCGAACCAGTTTCCGCTCAAAAACCCCACGGCATATGATTCGGTGATGAACTACCCTATAACCATCCGTGCCGTGAACAAAAATGGCTGCGAGGCAATCTTCACAGAAGAGTTTAAGCTAAGCCAGGAGCCGAAGGCAAATTTCACCATAGACAAAAAGGAGCGGGTGGAAGAAGACCAGATGCCGCCCTGTGTGCCTGTTACTGTAACGCTGGCTGATAGTTCCACAGGGGGTGGGCTTTCCTATATATGGTCTGTGCAGCCGGAGCAGGGGTGGTTTTTTGAGTCCGGTGACTCGACATCAGCTGCACCGGTATTACAGTTTACGGAGTCAGGCGTTTATAACATTGAGCAGATTGTGAGCAACGGCTGCGGCACCGACACCACCTCGCAGAGCGTGGTGATAGGATGGCCGCAGGTGCAGATACCATCCAGTGTAACCAGCTGCGGGCCTATGACGATTGACTACAGCAGCAGCGGGCCTGGCGGCGGAGGCGGTGGCATTCCGGGCGGCGGAGGCTCAGGGGGCGGCGGCCTGTTCGTAGACAAGAACCTGGGCGAGAACGTGACTGTTACCATCACTATCACCGGCCCGACCAGCGTCACACGCACCTTCAACTCCGACACTTTCGATTTTGAGTACGCCTTTACCAGGCCCGGCACCTATACGGTGTCGGTGGAGGCGGTGAACGAGTGCGGCAGCTCCAATGCCATCTATCAAGGGCAGCCCGCGCCCACACAGGAGGTGGTGATTCTGCAGCAACCGGCAAGGCCCACGATACAGGCACCGGGCGCAGTATGTGCCGGCGACACGGTGCTGCTCTCGCCATCTGGCCCGGGGCCTATATATGCCTGGTTTGATTCTGACCTGCCGGCCGCCATCCCGATCGCTACCGGCGAAACATTCACGACGCCGTCGCTCACAGCTGATATCACGTACTATGTGGCCGCGGTGGATACGGCCAATGGCGTGATATGCATCGGGCCCAAAGCACCTGTAGCGATTGACGTGGTGCCGGGCGTTACCAACAACACCATTGAGGGAGACGAAATACGGAGCCTCTGCACGGGTGCAACGCCGGCAGCGCTAACAGGCAGCACACCGTCGGGCGGCGATACGAGCGTGCCCTACAGCTATACCTGGGAGCTGAGCACCACAGGCCCGGGCGAGGGATTCGCGGCGGCACCTGGCGTGAACAACAACATCAGTTATACCCCTACCGCCCCTATCACGGGCAACACGTGGTTCAGGCGCCTGGTATTCTCCGGCAGTTGCACCGCCGACACCAGCAACGTCGTGGCTATAATTGCTGTGGAACCAGTGCCGGCAAGCGCCAACACCATCGGCCCGGCACAGGAAATCTGCGAGGGCGACACACCGGCTCCATTGGTCGGCTCGCGGCCAACAGGCGGTGGCGGAGGGCCCTACACCTATCTGTGGGAGATCAGCACGCAAAGCGCGACGGAAGGCTTCGTAAGCGCACCGGGCACCAATAACGGCGAGAACTACGATATTCCGGCAGGGGCGTTAGGGCAATCCGAAACCTGGGTCCGGCGCGCGGTGACGGCGGGCGGCTGCACGGCTTACTCCGAGCCGATCAAGATCACGGTCTTCCCGGCCATCGCCGATAACACCATCAGCGAAGACCAGGAGGTCTGCACCGGCACCTCACCCCAGGCTATCACGGGTTCTGCCCCGACAGGCGGCAACGGCCGGTACACGTACCTCTGGGAAAGCAGCACGACAGGCCCGGCCAGCGGCTTTGCCCCGGCAGCAGGCACAAACACAGGCCAGAGCTACACGCCCGGCAACATCACCCAAACCACTTATTACCGACGCGTGGTATCGGCAGGGGACTGTACGCCCAACACAAGCGACGTGGTGACCATTAAGGTGAACGAAGGCATCCTGAACAACAGCATTTCCGCGGAGCAGCCTGCCGTATGCGCCGGCCAGACGACTGTTTCCTTCCGGGGCAGCACCCCGACCGGCGGCACCGGCACCTATACCTATCTTTGGGAAAGCAGCACCAGTGGCCCGGATGTGGGCTTCAACCCGGCGCCTGAGGGGGCTGACGGTAACGACGGGATTAATTACACTTCGCCCACGCTCACGCAAAATACCTGGTTCAGGCGCAGAGTGAGCTCTGAAGGTTGCTCGAGGGTGTCTGAATCTGTGCAGATCACGGTTACGCCGCTGCCGGCCAACCCGGTGCTGACGGTGCAGAACGCCACTGCCTGCCCCAACGGCTCTGCTACCCTGGAAGTGGCCAACGCTGACGGCAATACTATCGAGTGGTATACTGCCCCGGACGGCGGTTCGCCCGTTTTTGTAGGACCGTCCTTTGCAACACCCAACCTGACCCAGAGCACTACTTACTATGTGCAGGCGGTTAATTCGAACACCTGCGTCAGTGCTGCCCGCACTGAGGCGACCGTGACCATCGTGGAGCCTGTGGCTGATGCCGGGGAGGATGTAACGATCATCCAGGGCCGGACAACGGAACTGGAGGCTACGGGTGGGGTGACGTACCTGTGGGAGCCGGCAGAGGGGCTCAACAACCCGACCCTGCCCCGGCCGGTTGCTTCTCCCCAGGAGACCACCACCTATACTGTAACCATAACCACAGCGGAGGGCTGTACAGCGACAGACGAGGTGACGGTAACGGTGATCCCCTCCATCATTGTGCCCAACGCCTTCACCCCGAACCGCGACCAGGTGAACGAGACATGGGAGATCGAGAACCGCGAGAATTACCCGGATATGCGGGTGGAGGTTTTCAACCGGTGGGGAAATAAAATCTTTAGCTCTTCGGCTGGATACGGCACGCCATGGGACGGTACCTACAACGGGGAGGTGCTGCCAGTAGCCACGTACTATTACATCATTTACCTCAACAGCACCGAAAAGCCAATTTCCGGTAACGTGACCATTATCCGCTGATTTATGAAGAAGCCGCTTCTACTGATATTCCTATTTACCGCACTGGGTATGCAGGCAATCGCGCAGCAGCGCCCGCAGTACAGCCAGTATATGCTGAACAATTTCCTGCTGAACCCGGCCATTACCGGCATCGAGGATTACGCCGATGTGCGGGTGAGCCACAGGCGGCAATGGATCGGCCTGGACGGCGCGCCTGTTACCTCCTATGTAACGGCGCACACGCCGCTCAACAAGCCGGCCTCGGGTAACAAGTACCACCGCGCCCTGGCCCACCACGGCATCGGCGCCTCTTTCCACACCGACAAGACAGGCCCGCTCCGCAGGTCCGGGATCAGTTTTTCTTACGCCTATCACCTGCCGCTCACCACGTCGCTCAATGTCTCGGCGGGCGCCTCGGCTGGCCTCATCCGCAACTCCGTGAACTCGGCAGAGCTGGAGTTTACGAACCCGAACGACCCGCTCATTGGTGGCGGCAACATCAACAACAACCTCTTCGACCTGAACCTGGGGCTTTGGCTGTACTCCCGCAATTTTTCCGTGGGCGTTGCGGGGGCGCAGCTTCTGGAAGATGTGGGGAGCTTCCAATCGGCGGAGAGCAGGAGCCCGGCCCTGGGGCTGCAGCGACATTATTTCGTGACGGGCAGTTACCGCTTCGAGCCAACGGAAACGCTTGATGTGATTCCGTCCGTGATGCTGAAGCTGGCCGACCCGAGCCCGGCCTCAATTGACGCCAGCGTGCGCGTGCTGTACGACGAGCGCTTCTGGGTGGGCGCCTCTTACCGCCATCAGGATGCGCTGGTTGGAATGGTTGGGGTTTATGTGAGCCCGCTGCTTGATATTTCGTATTCCTACGACGCCACTACCTCCGACCTGAACAGGGTAAGCGCCGGTACACACGAGGTGGTAGTCGGTTTTAAGTTAATGAACAATAACCGCATCATCTGCCCGCAATGGGTGTGGTAACAGCTACCCGCATATAAACTTTCTAATTTACCAAAGCCGCAGCGGCTCCTGTATAGCAGGGGGCCGCTGCGGCTTTTTTGTTGTCTTTTTTTCTGCACTGTACCACTTCCCGTCAAAAAAATATTTTTCCTTTCTTTAGCATTGGTAAATATTAAAATAATTCAATTTTAACAGCTCCTTAAATTGTGTTTATTTACATAATATAAAATAATATAAAGCAAGTATATTTATTTATCGCTATTATTGCATCAATATTACGATACTAAAAAAGTGAAACTTTTTAGTATATATTGCATTGCCCTTCAATTGATTATATTGCAACTCATATAGAGAAGGACATCTGCCCAGAGGTTCACAGAAGCATATATGCGGATGTGAGGAGCTTGGGGTCTGAGGAACCATCTGGAATGAATGCTATCGAAAGCACGTAAGCGATTGATATTATACAATATACATACCTGGGCGCAGCGGTGTGTCTGGAGAAGGAGAATTTATATATACAGAACGTCTATAAGATTATTTAATGAGCAGCTTTTCAGAAAAAGTCATACTCCTGGTAGTTGGCTTTTGCATGGTGTCTCTTGTTGCTTTTGCCCAGAGTGCCCCTTCGCTGGGTGCTGTGTACGAATTCAATGCGCTTGCTTCGCTTAAGGTGAAAAACGAGGGCGGTACCATCGTGAACGCTAGCGTGGGCGCCTCAGATGGTCCGGTAGAAGGCTTTCCGCCCGGAGAGATCCGGAGAGAGAAGCATGCCCAGGACGCCTATGCGAAGCAGGCTATTGTGGAGGCGCGTTCTGTCCAGGCGCTTTTGGGCAGCTACCCTGCAACAGCTACGCTAAACAGCGGGAATCTCGCAGGGGAAGTGATCGTGCCGGGCGTTTACCACATCAGCGGAGACGCCATCATCAACGGCAAGCTTACATTCAACGGGCAGGGTGGTATCAACCCGCTTGTTATCATCAAAGTAAGCGGCAAGCTCAACATCCAGCGCGCAGAGTATGAAATGCTGAACGGGGCAAGCGGCGTTAACCTCTTCTGGGTGGTGGAGGGCGACGTGACGGTGAACAAAGGCGCCTCGGCCCTGGGGAACATCTTCTCCGGGGGAAACATTACCCTAAGCGACGGTGCGCAGCTGCAAGGGCGTTTAGTTGCCACGGAAGGCGAGATCAGGCTGACGAACAGCGTGCTGAACATTCCGGCTGATTTAGAGGTAAAGCTCAGCAAAACGCCAGGGTCCAGGGGTGTGAACACCTACGCCTTCGGGGAGACGATCACCTACACGATCTCCATCAGGAACAATGGCCCGGTAAACGAAAACGGGGTTGCGGTGGCTGATATCCAATATACGGGAGAACTGCTGAGCTATACTTCCTCCATCGCAAATGCACCCTTCAACGGCAGCACCTGGGCGGTAGGGGCTTTCGATTACAAAGAAGAAGCCACCCTCACGATCACAGCCAGAATAAACAAGGCCGGCTCCGGCTACCTCAGGGCGCTCATATATGGCTACGGGATTGACGAGATAAGAAGCAACAACACCGCTGATCTCAGCTTCTGCGTGCTCCTGTCGGAGACCGGGGAGATTACGGGGCCGGGAGAGGTGTGCGTGAATGAAAATTATATATACAGCATTGCCCCGGTGGAGGGTGCCACCCGCTATACGTGGAGCGTGCCCTCGGGGTGGAGCTATACCCTGCTGGGGCCAACCAGCATCCGGGTGAAGGCGGGGACAAACGCGGGGCTGATTAAAGTAACAGCCAGCAACACCTGTGGCGAAGGGCCGGCCCGGGCGTTCGAGGTGGTGTCGCAGGATGGGCCTCCCGCAAAACCAGGGCCCATCAGCGGGCCCGCCGATTTATGCGGCGGCAAACAAGGCATCACCTACAGCATAGCCCCAGTGGACAAGGCCACCAGCTATACCTGGGCCGTGCCGGCCGGTTGGGCTATCCTGCGGGGGCAGGGCACCACAGAAATAGAAGTGAACGCAACAGGAGCCGGGGGGCAGGTAACGGTGCAGCCAGCCAACTCCTGCGGCACCGGCGACCTGCAGGCGCTGCAGGTCGCCGTGTATGAGAATGTGCCGCCCGCCCCGGCGGCCATCCGTGGCACGCCGCAGGGCTGTGCCGGGTCTACAGCGACCTATGCGGTAGACGCCGTGGCCGGGGCCGGGGCAAACGGGTACAAGTGGGGCGTGCCGGCAGGCTGGACGATCACGGCGGGCCAGGGCTCGCGGCAAATAACGGTAAGGGTAGGCACCGCCGCCGGCAATGTGTCAGTGCAGGTAGAGAATACCTGCGGCACCGGCCCTCTGGTTACACTGCCGGTGCAACCCGTGACGGCCGCCCCGATGGCGCTTGGCCCCATCACCGGCACGGCGATGGCATGCACCCTGGAAAAAGGGCTCTTATATGCCGTTGACCCTGTGGCAACGGCGCTAAGCTACGACTGGCGCTTACCGTCCGGTTGGGTAATTACAGCCGGAGCCGGCACAAACCAGATTACAGTGAATGCTGGCAGCAGTGGCGGAACAGTATCTGTGGCCGCAGTCAACGACTGCGGTGCCAGTAACAGGAGCACCTTGGCTGTGCAGGCTTCCCCCAACGCGCCGGCAGTGCCGGAAGCCATTACGGGGGGGCAGTTCGGCTGCGTTGGCAGCACCGGAGCCTACAGTATTGCTGCTGTGGGCGGCGCATCGTCCTATATATGGACGGTGCCAGCAGGGTGGGGCATCATATCCGGGCAGGGCAGCACAAGCATACAGGTGACGGTGGGCAAGGGCAGTGGCAGCATTACAGTGAAAGCGGTGAGCGCCTGTGGCACAAGCCCGGCGACGTCTTTACCCGTTACCCCGGTGGCTTCCGCTCCTATCAACATCCAACTATCAGAGGAGAACAGCAGCGTCTGCGTGGGCGCTACCATCACCATAAAGGCGCTTAACGCTGTAAACATCGGCACATTTGTGTGGGAGGTGCCCGACGGCTGGACGATTACTTCCGGGCAGGGTACCGCGCAACTGACGGTGAAGGCAGGCAGCGCCAGCGGGACGGTGCGTGTGACGGCCACAAACGGATGCGGTGAACTGAAGGTGAGCAAAGAGGTGACTGTCTCTGCGCTGCCGCCCGTTGCGCCGGGGGCTATTACCGGCCCTTCCGCAGTCTGCGAGGCTAGCCTACAGGTATATAGCATCTCGGCAGTAGGCGGTGCCGCTTCCTATAGCTGGACAGTGCCGGCCGGGTGGTCTATCCTGAAAGGCCAGGGCACAACGGCCATAGAGGTAAAGGCGGGCAAGTTGGCAGGCAACATTACCGTGGCGACCGCCAACGGATGCGGGAGCGGCAGTAAAAGCGCCATCCTGGCGGTGGTGTCTACTACCGGTGTGCCGGCAGCCATTGGCGCCATTACGGCGCCACAAAGTGGCTTCTGCCAGGGCACAGCCAACCTCGGCTACAGTATTGCTGCCTTGGCTAACGCGGCCTCCTATACCTGGGAGGTTCCCGCTGGCTGGGTGATTACCTCCGGGCAGGGCACTACCAGCATCAAAGTAACGGCCGGCACCACCCCGGGCAACATCAAAGTTACAGCAGCCAATGCCTGCGGAGCGGGCAGCACAAAGGCAATTCAGGTAGCCCCTCAGGTTTTACCGGTTGCCCCGCTCATCACCTCCGGTCCGACAAACCCCTGTGTAGGCGTCGCAACCATCTATACCGTAGCGGGCACTGGCGGAGTCGATGCCTATATATGGGAGGTGCCAGCCGGTTGGGCCATCCTTTCCGGGCAGGGCACAGCCTCTATCGAAGTTAAAGCGACACGCACGGCGGGCGAAGTGAGGGTGACTGCCCGCAACAGCTGCGGCGGCAGCACTACCACCGAGTTGGGAGTAGTGCCCTCTGAGGGCCTGCCTGCCGCGCCGGGTGCTGTCGAGGGGCCGGCGAGCGCCTGCACAGGCCGGGCGGTTATATATAAAGTCGCCGCTGCCAGCGCCTCCGCCTCCTACACCTGGAGCGTGCCGGCGGGCTGGGAGATCACCTCCGGACAGGGCACAGGGGAGATCACCGTTATTGCCGGCAACAGTGGCGGTAACGTGGCGGTGGCAGCCTCCAGCGGGTGCGGAAGCAGCCAGAGCGCATCGCTGCAAGTCGGTGTGGTGCCAGTGCTGACACCAACGCTCATCATCGACAGCAGCACGCCTTGCGCAGGGCTGGTATACGAAGTGGAGGCGATAGCCGGTGCCGTGGCATATAACTGGGTGGTGCCCACAGGCTGGACGGTCACCTCCGGCGGCGGCACCAACAAGATTACCGTGACGCCCGGCGAAGGCGCAGGCGCGATTACCTTGTCAGTGAGCAACGGCGCCTGCGACAGCGACCCGATCAGCGTGACGCCGAACAGCGAACTGGCGAAGTCCGAGCTGTCTTTCCCGAACGTTTTCTCCCCCAACAACGACGGGAACAACGACACCTGGGTGATCCGCAACCTGCAGAACTACCCGCAGAACCAACTGACGGTGCTGAACCGCTGGGGCAATGAGGTATATAAAGCCAAGGCATATACCGGCGGCTGGGACGGCGATAACCTGAGTGAGGGCACATACTTTTATATAGCCAGCGTGAAGATGTGCGACGGCGGCGAGAAAGTTTTCAAAGGATTTGTGACGATAGTACGATAAAGAGATGGCCAGGAACGGGAAGATAATGAAAATGTTACTCGTGCTGCTGGGGCTGGCAGCGGCCCCGGCGGCGTTTGCGCAGCAGGCACCGCAGTACAGCCAGTATATATTCAACGAGCTGGTGATAAACCCGGCTTACGCGGGCAGCAAGCAGATACTCAACATCAACGCCACTTACCGCAACCAGTGGACCGGCTTTGACGGGGCTCCGACAACCCAGACCATTAGCATAGACGGGCCCAGCTACAACAAACACCTCGGCTGGGGGCTGCATCTGCTGAACGACGAGATCGGGGTGCAGCGCCAGACCGGGGCGTACCTCAACGCAGCCACCCGCATCAGCCTGGACCATTACTCCACGCTGTCGCTGGGGCTGGCGGCGGGGGCGTCGCAGTACACCCTGGACGGCACCCGGCTGACGCCGGGCAGCGAGGTGCCTGACATGGCAGTGCCGCAGACACGCGTGTCGCAGGTATTGCCGGACTTGAAACTGGGCGTGTTCTTTAACACCGAGCGCTACTATGCCGGGCTTTCGGCGGCCAGCCTGATCCCCTTCAAAGACAGTGAAACAGAGATATCCACCCCGCGCCGCCATTACTTCCTGTCCACTGGCTACCTGTTCGACCTGAGCCGCCATGTGCGCCTCAAGCCCAGCATCCTGATCAAGGAGGATTTCCGAAGCCCCACCAGCGTTGACCTGAACACCTTTCTGCTGCTGCAGAACCGCATTTGGGTAGGCGCCTCTTACCGTACGGCGGTGCCCATGTTCACGAAGCAGGAGATGAAGCGCCTGGACAAGCGGAATGCGCTGGCGGTGATGACGCAACTATATGTCACGCCGAAGTTCCGGGTAGGCTATTCCTACGACATCAGCCTGACGGAGCTGAAGAATTACGGGAGCCACGAAGTATCCCTCGGCTACACGTTCCTGCAAAAGAAATACGGCCGCATCCTGACGCCCCGAAACCTATAATATGTACAGCGTATCCCTTATGAAAATCAACTTTACCCTTGCGCTGCTGTGGCTGTGGCTGATGACCGGAGGGCCTGTGGCGGTGACGGCGCAGGACATGAAGCAGGCAGACAAGTATTTTCAGAATTATGAGTTCAGCCTGGCCCTCGAAGCCTATAAGACCATTCTCGAGAAAGGAGAGCCCACCCTGACGGTGGTGCAGCGCATCGCCGACAGCTACCGTATCCTCAACAACAGCCGCGAGGCCGAGTTCTGGTATGCGCAGACCATTGCTTTCCCGGGGGCGGATCCTTCCAATATTTTCCTTTACGCCGAGGCGGCAAAACGCAACGCCAACTACGACAAGGCGAAAAAGCTGTTCCTGGACTATGGCCAGAAAGTGCCGGCGCAGGCTGCCCTGGCGCTGAAGATGGCCGCCTCCTGCGACACCGCCCTGCACTGGATGCAAACGCCAAGGCCGTTTAATGTACAGAAACACGGAAAACTGAACAGCGACGGGGCCGACTTCAGCCCCGTGAAGCTAGCGGATGGCCTGCTGTTCGCCTCTGACCGGCTGATAGCCGATAAAAAGCAGCAGACGGAGCGCAGCAACTGGACGGGCAACGGCTACATACAACTCTATATAGCCAAGGCTACCTCCGACAGCACCTACGGCGCACCGGCCCCGTTGCCACCGAGCGTGAACACGGCCTACCACAACGGACCGGGGGTATACCTCGACAAGGAGCAGGTGCTTTACTTTACCCGCACGCAGGTGGTAAAGCGCAGCGCCGGCCACACCAACCCTGACCCCACCAGCTGGTTCAAGGGCAGCGACAGCCGCACCCACACCAACCGGCACGGCATCTATATGGCGGAGCGGAAAGGGGAGAAGTGGGAGAACGTGAAGCCTTTCAAATACAACAACACGAACGAGTTCTCCATCGGGCACCCGGCCATTACGCCCGATGGCCAGGTGCTGTACTTTGTCTCAGACATGCCGGGCGGTTTCGGGGAGACGGATATCTATTACAGCGAGCGCCAGGCCGACGGCTCCTGGGGAAAGCCCGTAAACGCAGGCAGTGTGCTCAATACCAGCGGACGCGAGAGTTTTGTCAGCCTGGGGGCGGGCGGCGACCTGTACTTTTCCTCCGATGGCCATATGGGCATGGGCGGTCTGGACATCTTCAAAGCCATCGGGGCGCATAAAGCCTGGGCGAAGGTGGAGAACCTGAAGTACCCGCTCAACACGCCGCAGGACGACCTGGGGATACTGACGGACAGCACCGGCACAAAGGGAATGCTTTCCTCCGGCCGCCTTGGGCTGAACGGCTCTGACGATATCTTCACGTTTGAGGAGTACAAAGTCCCGTGCACGCTGATCGGCAGGACCATCGAGCGCTTCACCGTGGCCGGCACTTCGCGGCGGGTGGAAGAGCCGGTGGAGCAGGTGCTGCTGCAATTGCTGGAGGAGGGGAGCGCCACGCCGCTCGAGATCTACTCTGATAAAAACGGCGGCTTCCTATTCCCGGTAAAGGCCGGCACCAACTATACCATCAAGGGCTCGAAACCCGAGTACCTGACGCAGACGCTGCAGATAACCCCCGACTGCCGCTTCAACACGGACTCGGTGAAGGTGGAGATGATCTTTAACCGCAGCACCCCGAACAAACCCATCGTGCTCGAGAACATCTTCTACGACCTGGACAGGCACAACATCCGGCCCGATGCCGCCAGGGAACTGGACAAACTGGTGCAGACGCTGAACGACAACCCTTCTATCCGCATCGAGCTGAGTTCCCACACCGACAGCCGCCAGACCAACCGCTATAACGAGATGCTTTCGCAGCTGCGGGCGCAGGCCGCCGTGGATTATATCATCTCCAGGGGCGTAGACAGGGGCCGGCTGAAAGCGAAAGGCTACGGCGAGACAAAGCTCATCAACCGCTGCAAAGATGGCGTGTCCTGCTCCGAGACAGAGCATCAGGAGAACCGCCGCACCGAATTCACGATCCTGAAGTAGCTGGCTATATCCATATATAAACCGCAGCGTGCGCAGCTCCTGCGGGTGTTGGCTTCTGTGTGCCAGACGATCGCAGGAGCTGCGCACGCTGCGAGGTCCTGAGAGAACGTTAGAACTTCTCCTCCAGCCACAGAAACCCGCTGCTCAGCAC
The DNA here is from genome assembly GCF_039541895.1 of Pontibacter saemangeumensis. Lineage (NCBI taxonomy): Bacteria > Pseudomonadati > Bacteroidota > Cytophagia > Cytophagales > Hymenobacteraceae > Pontibacter > Pontibacter saemangeumensis. The sequence goes on along the minus strand of NZ_BAABHC010000014.1, from coordinate 664,359 downwards.
GAACAGGACAAAGAACCAGATCAGCGGCACCGGCTCCTCTATATATACTACGGGAGCAACTTCAGAGGAGGCTTTTGTCTGGGCTATATAGGCCAATGTTGCCTGGCGCCTGGCTTGTATCTTGGTGAAATCCCAATCATCAGCATCCTGCACATAAAATAGATAGGGCGGCGCGCCGGGTGCCTGCACCTGGTACCAGCCGCTGCGGTGGGGCCAGAACGTGCCGCTGTACTGTGTAGGCTGCACCGGGTTTTGCGCCAGCGGCATCTTTATATATAAAGCTGAGTCTGCCAGGCTGGTGACGGTAGCTGAAGGTAAAGCAGAACCACTTGCGGAATAATCTATATAGGTAAGTGTGACGGGCCAGTTGGGCTGCGGCACCTGCGGCAAGGTGAGCTGCCAGAACGTTTCCTGCACCTCCTGCTTCGCCACTTCCGACAGCAGGTGCGCCCAGTAGCTGGCATAAATCTCCTCCTTCCCCTCCAATTGCCACGCAAAGGTTTGCGGCACCAGGCTGAGCGCCACTTTTCCCCATCCTTCGCGTTTTGCCCCGGCCAGCAACTGCTCGTTCTGCTCCGTCACCAGCACTGATACGGCGGCGGAATTCACCAGCATATAGGGGGCAGCCGTTGCGGTGGCGGTTACGTTGTCCTCCCAGGAGGCGCGGGTGGTGCGGGTGTCCTGGGGCGCAACTCTTTTCGTCTGGAACGAGGTAAAGAAGGCCGTGCTGCGGTTGGTGGCGGGGGCGTTGGTGATGGTCAGCACACCCAGGCCATCCGCGGTGACGGCCCGCTGCAGGGCGGCACGTTCCCCGGCGCTGAGGTTTTGCAGCGCCTGCGGCTCCGTCACCACCAGGTCGAACTGCTGCAGGAGCTTTGGCGTGAGGCGGTCCAGGCTGGTGCGGGGCATGTTGAGCCACTCGCTCTGGCTGATGCCTTTGCTGATGGTGATGCGCCAGGCGACGCGGTGCCGCAGCCCGGCCAGGTGGTTCTTCAGAAACCGGAACTCGAACAGCGGCGACGAGGCCAGCAGCAGCACGCCTAATTGCTTCCCCGGCCTCACCTGCACCGGCACCCGTCCTAGGGTGTCCGTGCCTCCGGCTGCTTTGCTTGTGACGGTATATATAAAGCGGCCTTCCTGCCTGGGGGTGTAGCGCAGCGTAAAAGCAGACGTGTCGCCTGCCGGGATTTCCAGCGAATCCCGGGCCTGCCCGGCAGCATCTAAATAAAGCCAGGCACCGGATTTTCCTGGGCTTATATAGGTGCCAGTCACTTCCACGGGCTCTCCCAAAAATATATTTTCAGGCCAGTAAAGGGCCGCCATACCGGCCGGGGCAGCGGACAGATGCGGCTCTACCGCTATGCCCTCCAGCGCCTGTAGTTCCTCCTGGTGTAAGCCATATCCCAGCAAATGCACCTTCGTGAGGCCGGGGTGCTGCCGCCGGAAGGTATATAAATCTGGTACAGGCGCGGCTTTGGCTGCCGGGGTATGGTAGCTGAAGAGGAGGGGCGCAGCCGTAAATTCCCGTAACAATGCCCGGAGGGTGTCGGCGTTATATCCCTCCGCTAAAAGAATCGCCGTGCCGGGGCTGACTGCCTGCTTCGTGGCAGGCGGGAAAACCAGCAGAACCAGGCTCACGCCCGCCACCGCGCTCGCAAGCAACCGCCACGCCCGCCGCTGCCGGTTAGGCCGCCGCCACGCCAGCCACAGCAGGAGCAGCACAACAAAGGCGGCGAGCAACAAGGCTATATAAAAAGGCAGGTTCTGTAGCACAGGTTAATTGTCGTTTAGCTGTTTCAGGTATTCACGGGAGAGCGGACTGCGGCGCACCGTCTGCTGTTGCGGCGTCTGCTCCACCGGGGGCAGCAGCGCCACCCACGCCCGCTCCACCGTTTGCAGGCAAGGCACGCAGAGTGTTTCCCCGCTGTTTATGTTGGCGATAACCGTGCGGAGGTCCTGCAGGGTCCGGAGGTAGCTGCCCGGGCCTTGCAGCGCCTGCTGCGCCAGTTCCTGCCCCGCCTGCTCCAGCACGCGCGCATCCGAGGGGCTATATATACCCCGCTGCCGGTAGCGCGCCAGCCAGGTAAGGGCGGCCCGGGTTGAGGGCAGTTTCGCTTCTGTTTTGATGGTGCGGGTCTCCGACAGCGGCGTGATCTTGCCCAGCTCGCCCGACAGGCGCAACTCCGGCTCCTTCAGGGGCGGCGCCTCGAAACCTGTTTTCGCCACATAAGCGCGGGTGCTCTGCTGCACCTCCTTCAGCATCCGCAGCGCTTTGTATTCGTAAGGCAGCGCCTCCTTTGGCTTGTGCGTGCGCAGCCGCAATTCCGCCTCCCACATCTGCGCCAGCGCGCCTTTCAGCTTCGCTTTCACGGCCGGCTCAAAAATAGTGGCCGCACCTTCCTGGTCGTGCTTGTGCAGGTACGGGTCGAGCAGCGCGGCAGGGTCGTTCTGGTTCTCGAACTCGGGGTGATCATGCCCGTCGCCGGCGGCATGCGCGGCCTCCTCATGGCCTTCTTCCCCTTCCGGGATACCGCCTCCCGGCCCGATGCCCGACTGAGCTTCTTCGCCTAAAAATTTGCCGTAGCGCAGCCGCAGCAGCTTCTGGTCGATGCCGATGTTGTTGGAGCGCTCCTCAAACGAAGCGCGGGAGATGCTTTTCTGCTCTTTCAGCAGTTTCTCCGTGTCGATGATGATCTGGCGCTGGCTGCGGAAATACTCCGGCACCGGGTTCACGCCCGCCGTCATGTCAAAAGCCGCCTCCACAATGGCCGTGTCCTCGATCTGCACAAAGTAGGTTTCGGAGCGGGAGTAGCCGCGGTGGTTGTCCCAGGCCTGCACATAAAAGTACAGCTCGTCGCCGTACGTCATGCCCAGCTGCCGCAGGTCCAGGGCCTTGCGGATGTCGACGCTGCGGCGGTTGCCGCTCAGGCCAAGGGTAATCTTCTCCTCCCGGAACTTCACCGCCTCGCCCGATCCCCTGGCCACGGTCGCGATCATATTGGCGTCCCGGATACCGTAGTCGTCGCTAAGCTGCGCCCGCAGGCTCACCCGCTGCGGCTCCCCAAACAGGATCTCGGTGTACTGCTTTGGCTCTTGTATCCGGATCACGGGCGCCTCGTCCGGGATGATCTCCAGGGTATAGAAGGCCGATTTCTGCCCGTTGAGGCGGAGGTGGTACAGGGCCGGAGCCGTAACAGTGCGCGATAAAGTGTAGGCACCGGTCTTGCCTGTGAACGCCACGGGTGTAGCCTCGTTCAGCACCAGTTGCAAAGCCCTGGCTGGTTTGTTGGTGCGGATGCGCCAGGATACAGTGGCGCCTTCCTCCACGCGCAGGCTCGGGCTTTCGGCGGCGTAGGGCGCCTTGCCGGTATAGGCAGGTGGTGTGATGGTGATGTCTATTTGCTCGATGACGGTGGCCGTGTTTGCAGCCGTGGCGGGGGCTTCCGGAAAATCCACCTGCACTTGTCTCGGGGTGACAGGCGCTAACACCGGGGCGGCAGGCAGGTAGAGAATACCGGCTGAGAGTATCAGCCCGAGACCCAGCGCCATATAGGAGGCCGTGCTGCGGAGAGTGAAAATTTTCTCTTTCTCCGGGTGAAGCTGCTGCAGGGCAGCGCCTACTTTCTGCTGCTGCAGGCGCTCCAGCAGGGTAAGCGTATCCGGGTCGCGAAGCAGCAGGGCGGTGCTGTCCTCCAACTGCGGGTACTGGCGGTCGAGGTGGCGGGCCACCTGCTTCAAACTCGTCTTGCGGATGCTGTGCCAGCGCCACAGGCTATATATAATAGTAACTGAAATGAGGGCAACGGCAATGGCGGCAAGCAAAGGGAGCTTAAACTCCCATTTATATAGTACGGCAGCGCCCACCGCAACGGCTGCCAGCGCCTGCAGCGCATACAGCAGGGCCTTCGCCTGCACATACTGCCGGCGGATGCGGTGAAGCATACGGGTGCTGTCTTTTAAAGCCATGGCTATATAGTCGCGCGCCTCCTGGCGAGGATCCGTTCCGTTAAAAATAAGATAAAAGCCGCTGACACGAGCCACGGCACCAGGGAAATGCGCCGCGCCTCCGGCGCTTCTGCTGTAGCTGTAACCGGCTGTAAGGCTGGCTTTAGCTGCTGCTCGTCGAGCGCCCGCACATCCTGACCTCCTGCTTCGGGCTGCGGAAACAGCAGGGGCAACAGCAGTTCGGGCAGCTGCGCGCTCTGCCCCAACCCGCTCAACGCCGGGCTGAACCCGCTCCGGAAACGGTATATATGGCCGCTTCCGGAAGGTTGCACCGTCAGCAGCGCGCCACCGTTTCGGGTGGCCCAGAGGATGTGCTGGTCTTCGTTGCCTGCTGCGCCGCGGAGTTGGTGCACCGGCACGTCTTCCCCGGCTGTCGCCATGTAGGTGTTGATCGCGGTAGGTTTGGCAGTTGGCTGCACCCACAAATTAAGGCCATTTTGCGCTACCTGTTGCTGCAGCTGCGGCGGCACCTCTCCGTCTTTTAGCCAGAAGACCCAGTCCGCGGCGGTGTCCTGCTCCGTGGTGATCTGGATGGGAAACCGGGTATAGCGGCTGATGGCGCTCAGGGCGGCCTGCAGGTAGCGCAACTCCGGCTGCTGCGCCTCATCGGCCAGCAGGGCTATATACAACGGTTCCGTCTGCACCCGCACGTTGCTGCTGCTGTTGCCGGGGAACGTGGCCTGCAGGGTATCCCGCAGCCATTGTAGCTCCAGGGTTTGGCCGTGGAGCGTGATCTCTTTTGTGGCAGTTCCGATAAACTGGCGGCTGTAGGTGATGCCCTCGCGGGAGCCTTCCCCGATCAGCAGCAAGAGGCTGTCAGGCGCGGTTTGCACTGCCGCCTGCAACCAAAGAGCAGCAGCCCCGGAGGCAACTGGAAGCCAGCGGATGTTAGCCGGCACGGCGACCGGGCGGGCACCCGCAAAGTAGCGCTGCTGGTCGGAGGTAAAAAGCCAGATACTGTCCTGCGGCTGTTTGTGTTTCTCCGCCAGGGCGGGCAATAACCCCCAATAGTTGGCGGGGCTATATATAACAGAGTCTTGTGTGCTGCTGCTGATCTGCTGCCATTGCTCCTGCGGAATGGCGGCAAAGCCAGGGGCATAGCTATACAGGCGGTAGCCGCGCTGCAGCAGCGCGGCGATGGTTGGCTGGATCTGTTGCCGGGCGGTGGAGGTATAGAGCAGCTCCTGCCCTATATACACTGCCTTCTGCGCGTCGGGCTTTTGCGGAGGCCGTACCAGCACGGGTTGCGCCAGCGCGGCCGCCAGCAGGAGCAGGACAAAGCAACGCAGCAACAGCAGCCATACCTCGTTCAGCTTCACGCGGCTCCAGCGCCTGCTCGCCGACGCCTCCAGCCAGCGCAGGCTGCCCATCTTCACCGTCGTGCCCTGCCGTTTGTTCCAGAGGTGAATGGCAATGGGCACGAGAAGGGCAGCCGCCGAAAAGAGCCAGAATGGAGCGAGAAAGATCAATTTTGAATAACTGAGTGCTGAATTTGAAACAAGTAAGCTGAATGCCCTGGTTGAACAGCTGTTGAATTACCCATACAGTAAACGCTTCTGCAGGAAGGCCCGCAGGGCTTTGTCCAGCGGCTCGTCCGTCACGAAGCGGTCGTAGGCGATCTGGCGGTTGCGCATGTCGCGCTCGGTTTGCTGCAGCCATGCCTGCAGCTTTGTTATGTAGCTGCTGCGCTGTTCGGCGGTGCCCACCTGCAGCGTTCGCCCCGTCTCCAGGTCCTCGAAGGTGAGGGTGCCGCTATACGCAAAGTCCAGTTCGTTGCGCGCCACCAGGTGGAACAGCAGCAGCTCGTGCCGTTGCGCGCCCAGCCTGAAAAGCAGGCTGGTGATCTCATCTTCCTGCTCATACAAATCCGTCAGGAAGATGGTGAGTTCTTTTTGCCGCCGGTCTGCCAACAGCTTGCCGGCAGCCTGGGCATCGGGGAATTTGCCCTGCGGCTCCACCTCGCTGAGCCGGTGCCAGAAGCGCTGCAGGTGCATGTTGTCGGAGCGGGGCGTAAGGTTGATCAGCCCGGACTCGCGCAGCACATATAACCCCACCGCATCGCCCTGCAGGGAGGCCAGGTACGCCAGCGAGGCCACCAGGAAGCGGGCATAATCGAGTTTGCGCAGGCCGTTTGTGTCCTCGTGCGCCATGGAGGCGCTGCCGTCCAGCACGAAGCGCACAGTGATGTTGGTGTCCACCTCCGCCTCCCGTATATAGTAGCGGTCGGAGCGGGCAAACATTTTCCAGTCGAGCTGCCGCAGGTCGTCGCCGGGCTGATAGCTGCGGTACTGGCTGAACTCCAGCCCCGCCCCGCGCCGCAGGCTCTGGTTGTGGCCCGCCATAAAGCCTTCCACCACTGTTTTGGCTAGCAGCGGCAGGTCCTTGATAGTGGCCAGTACCTCCGGGCGGATAAACTTCTCTTTAGACAAGGGTGTACCGTCGTTTCAGTTGGCTGATCTGGGATTCAATAAAGGTGTCATCCAGTATAATGTTGATGCCGCCCACCAGTTCCTGCCTTGCCTGCAAAAGGTATTTCTTTGTCTGGGAGTAAAAAACCATCGCGCAGTCGTGCAGCCGCCCCTTCTCCCCCGACTTATTGGTGTTCTGGTAAATCTCTATCATCAGGATCGGGTCTGAGAAAACCTTCAGGCTGGAGAGTTTCCCGAACTGCAGGGCTCCTTCCTGCCACAAAGGGGCACCGCTCACGTTCACATCGAACTCATAATAGGTGCTGGCGTCTTTCGGGCAGGTTCTGTAGTCGGCGCTGATGTTGATGTAGGTCCTGAACTTACCGGGCGGCTGGTTGATGGTAGACAGGGCAATGGCAAAGCCGTTTGCCCAGAACACATATCCCTCGTCCAGGAGCTCCACCTGCAATTTGTCGGAGTACAGAAAGTAAATCCGTTCTCCCAGCACGTTCCGCAGTATCTTTACCTGCTCTTCCGAAATCCTGACTATATCTACTTCCCCCTGCATAGTCTCTGCGTTTATATTTTTCTCACTCTACGACAATACGGCTTTCGGCAGCCTGACCTGCTGCAGGAGCTCGTCCACCACCCGGTCCGGGGTGATGTGCTCCGACTCGGCCGTAAAGTTTACCAGCACCCGGTGGCGCAGCACCGGGTAAGCCATGGCCTGTATGTCGGCGGCGGTTACCGCAAACCGGTGCTGCAGCAGCGCGCGCGCCTTGGCCGTTAGTATAAGCGCCTGCCCGGCCCGTGGCCCGGCACCCCAGCGGCAGTAGGTTTTCACATACGCCACAGCGGTGCTGTCGGGGCGCGTGGCGCGCACTAAGTTGTTTACGTATTGCAGCAGTTCTTCGCTGATACTTACTTCACGAACTAACTGCCGGAGTTGCAACACCTCCTCCCCGGATATACAGGGCCGCGCCTGCGCCTGCCGGTTGCCGGTGGTGTTGGCCAGAATGCGAAGCTCTTCCTGCTCGGTGGGGTACTTGATTTTTATATATAACAGGAAGCGGTCCAGCTGCGCCTCGGGCAGCGGGTAGGTGCCTGCCTGCTCGATCGGGTTTTGGGTGGCCAGCAGGAAAAATGGGCGCGGGAGCGGGTAAGTTGTGCCCGCGTACGTCACCTCATGCTCCTGCATGGCCTCCAGCAGCGCCGCCTGTGTTTTGGGCGGGGTGCGGTTTATCTCATCCGCGAGTACAATATTGGAGAAGATCGGCCCCTCGTTGAACTTGAAAAAGCGCTTGCCGGTCACGTGGTCCTCCTCCAGCACCTCGGTTCCCAAAATGTCGGTCGGCATCAGGTCGGGCGTGAACTGGATGCGCCGGAAGCCCAGTTCCATGGCGTTCGCCAGCGTGCGCACGAGCAGCGTTTTGGCCAGGCCCGGCACGCCTTCCAGCAAGCCGTGCCCACCGGCCAGCAGGGTAATCAGCACCTCCTCCAGCACCTCCTCCTGCCCCACAATCACTTTCTGAATCTCCTGCTTTAGCTGTGGCAGCTTGCTTAGCAGGCGTTGCACGTCTTGTTCCGTCAATTTTATATAGGTTGAAGGCTGATATTAGTTTATTGCAGACACTCACAGGAGCTGTGCACGCTGCGAGGTCGTATATATATATATATATATATATTAACTTGTCAGGGCATATAGGATGATGTTGACACCGAACTTGGTATTGTCCTCAGCCAGCCAGCGCTTGTTCCGGAAATCATAGTCCCATTCGCAGCCGTAGTCTTTGTTGCTGTAGAGCACGGCTATTCTTCCGTTTATTTCTATCGCTTTCAGGTAGTCGTGCACCAGGTCGTCGCCCCAGCCGTTTAACTCAAAGCTTGTGGTGGGCGGCCCCTCTTCAAACGTGAAGAAGGATGTATATATAACGTGGTCGTTGGGAATCTTCTTCAGCGCGCCCTGCCCGAAGACCTGTCGCATCTGCTCCTCAAAAGAGCGGGCGAACAGGCCGTCGATGTCGTGGTTGCAGTCGTCCACAAACACAAAGCCGCCGTTGCGCACGTACGCTTCGAAGTTCTGCCGCTCCTTCTGATTGAACTGCACCAGCTTGTGCCCGCTCATATAGCTGAAAGGGTAGCGGAACAGCTCCGCACTCTCCAGCGCCACTACCTTCTCCTGCTCCTCCACCTGCACCGTGGTGTACTGGATGAGCGAGTGCAGCAGGTTGCTCGGCATCCGGGGGTCAGTATCCCAGTTGCCGGAGCGGTACTGCAGGCGGACGAAGGTGAACGGTTGCACTTGATGGAGTTATGAATTCTGAGTTATGAGTCTCGGGTCAATTCTTTCATGTGAATGCCGCACACGGTTTCGCTGTATGCGGCATCTCATCGTTTCAGTAGTGCTTACACCGCATCCGAAAGACTCGTGAACGTAAAGTCGCGGATGCGCATGGGTGGCACCAGGCTGCCGCCGATGCGCTGCGGCTTGCCCAGGGCGTCCAGGTTGTTGAGCATGATCACCGGGCTCTCGTTGAAACGGAAGTTCTTCACCGGGTACAGGATCTTGCCATTCTCAATGTAAAACGTGCCGTCGCGGGTAAGGCCGGTGTAGAGCAGCGTCTGCGGGTCCACGGTGCGGATATACCACAGGCGCGTTACCAGGATGCCGCGCTTGGTGCCTTTGATCATATCCTCCAGGCTCATCGTGCCGCCTTCCATAATCATGTTGCCCGGCGGCGGCGTAGATACGGCGCCTTTGTTGGAAGCCCAGAAGCGGGTATTGTACATGTTCTTCACCACGCCTTTGTCTATCCAGACTACTTTTTTCTGTGGTCGCCCGTCGGCGGCGAATGGCGCGGTGGGCACGTCTGCGTTGTATGGGTCAGAGGATATGGTGATGCGCTCATCCACCAGTTTCTCGCCTACTTTGGTCTTGCCGCCGGGCTTGCTCAGGAAGCTGCGGCCTTCCTCGGCGCTGCGCTGGTCCATGTTGCCGAACATGTTCTGCAACAGATCGATCGAAGCGGCGGGCTCTAAGATAACCGTGTACTTGCCAGGCTCCAGGGCCCTGGCGTCTTTGGAGTTGGCGGCCTTCTCAGCGGCTATCTGCGAGGCTTTGCCTGTGTCCAGCTTGCTGACATCGCTGTAATCCTGCGTCACGTAACCGGAGCCGGTGCCGTCTTCGGTGCGCATGGTCACCGAGAAGTCCACTACCGTCGCCGGGTGGTAGGCGAACAGGCCCTTGTTGTTCATCTTCGCCGTGAAGCTGCTGTAATGCTCCAAGAAGCCGGCTGCCGTCAGGCCTTTGGCGGCGGCAGCGGCAATGCTTTTGGCGGCGGCATCGGCGCGGTAAGCCGGGTCTATCTTGTTGGTGCTCTCAAAGAACTCTTTGGTAGCGGTGTACGTCTGCGGGCCGAGCAGCTCTATATACTCCGGGCTTTCCGGGGCCAGGCGCGCCGTCTCCTCTGAGCGCTGCATCACTTTCTGCAGCGAAGCGTCATCGAACTCGTTGATGGTGGCCACGCCCGAGCGCTTCCCGAACCGCGACTCCACCGACATCGACACGTTCTCCTCCGCACCGCTCGTGGACACCTCGTTGCGGGCGTAGCGGATGTTCCCGCCAATGTTGCCGGTGAGCGTTATCTCGCACTCGTCCGCCTTGGAATAGCCCAGCGCCTTTTTCAGGATCGCCTGCGCCTCTTCTTTACTTAATATTGCCATTTGTTTAGTTAAGAGTTAGGAGTTATGAGTTAAAAGTTACGCAATAGAGACCCTTATATGCCGCCATTCATGCTGTTACTAAAGTGAAGGGTTCTATGATGAAACTCTTCACTTTTGACTTTTAACTCTAAACTTAAAATCATTAGATTTTACGCGCTGTGTTGATCACGTTCACGCCGTTGAAGCGCGTGTGGGCGGAGCCGTGCGATACCGCGCTGATCTGGCTGGGCTGGCCCTTGCCGTCGAAGAACGAGCCGAACAGGCGGTAGTCGCTCTCATCGCACATGTCGGTGCAGGAGTTCCAGAATTCCTGGGTGTTGCTCTGGTAGGCCACATCCTCCAGCGGGCCCACGATTTTACCTCCCTTGATCTCGTGGAACGTGGTGCCGCCGAACTGGAAGTTGTAGCGCTGCTGGTCGATGGAGTATGAGCCGCGGCCCGCTATATAGATGCCCTTGTCCACGCCCGCGATCAGCTGATCAACGTTCTTCTTCTCCTTGCCCGGTGCCAGCGACACGTTGGGCATGCGCTGGAACTGCACCGAGCTCCAGCTGTCGGCGTAGCAGCAGCCGTGCGATTCTTTCTCGCCGATGATGTGCGCCTGGTCGCGGATGGCCTGGTAGTTCACCAGCGTACCGTCCTTGATCAGGTCCCACTTCTTCGTTTTCACGCCTTCGTCATCCCAGCCCACATAGCCCAGCGAGCCCGGCTGTGTCTTGTCAGCGAAGATGTTCACTTTGTCGGAGCCGTATTTGAAGTTCTTCGACTTCCACTTGTCCAGCGTGGCGAAAGAGGTGCCGGCGTAGTTGGCCTCGTAGCCCAGCACGCGGTCCAGTTCCAGCGGGTGACCCACCGACTCGTGGATGGTGAGGCCCAGGTGGTTCGGGTCAAGCACCAGGTCGTACTTGCCCGCCATCACCGATTTGGCCGTGAGCTTCTCTTTCGCTTGTTTAGCAGCCAAAGCAGCGTCCTCCAGCATGTCGTAGGCGTAGCGGTAGCCAACCAGCCCGGTGCCTACAGGGCCCTTTATCTTCTCCGATGCCTTCGGGTTCATATACTCGTAGCCCATGCCCATCGGCGCGCTCAGCGCCTCTCGGGTCCTGAACTTGCCGGAGGCTTTGTCTACAGCCGTTACCGTAAAGTTTGGCCAGATGCGATGGATGTCCTGGTCTATATAGGAGCCGTCGGTGGAGGCAAAGTACTTTTGCTCGTTCACCTGGAAAAGGGCGGAGTTGACGAAGTTGGCGCCGTTTTCCAGGGCCTTGGCGTTGGCGGCCAGCAGCAGGTCAGCCTTCTCGCCTACCGGTACCTCAAAGGCGTTTTTCTCGATGGGTGTTTTCCAGGTAACCTCGCCGTAGCCGGGCACAGGGGCCAGTTGCACCGGCTCCTTCTGCAGCTTGGCATTGGCTTTGGCAATGGCCACGGCCTGGTCGGCGGCTTTGGCCACGCCTTTATCCGATACGTCGGAGGTTGCGGCAAAGCCCCAGGTGCCGTTGGCCAGCACACGCACGCCCACGCCGAACGATTCGGCGTTCACGATGTTCTGCACCTGCTTTTCGCGGGTGAAAATGTACTGCTGCAGGTAACGGCCGATGCGCACATCGGCATAATTGGCGCCTTTCGATTTTGCAGTGTTCAGGGCCACGTCAGCCAGCCTTTTTTTCAGGGCCGGGTCCACCTGCTGCAGCAACCGCTCCGGCGCTATCATGTTGCCGAACACCGGGATGGAAGGCAGCATCAGTCCGCCAAAGCCCAGGGCCGACAACTCAAGGAAGTTTCGTCTTTTCAAAGTATATTCAGTTAATGATAGGTGAAAGCATTAGTTTCGGTAGCTAAGTATATATAAATCCATCTGCTTTTCAAAGTTGCGCCACCAGTTATCTGCCATACGCCTCCTTCCATAGAATAAGGCAGGTGGATGTTCTACCAAGAAACAGGAAAGAAGGCGAAAGGTTGGCCCTGCGATATATAGGAAAACGTGAGCACGAACACCAACTATATATAAACGGAAAAAGCAGCGGGCGCAGGATGTGTCATCCTGCGCCCGCTGCTTTTGGCAAAATTGTTTATTAGGGTCTATGCTTCTTTCACAAGGCCGGAAAGACCTTCTTCTTTCAGCAGGTCGTTGAATGCCTCTGCATGCTGGCGGCTTTCGAAACGGCCTGCCTTGATGCGGTGGATCTTTTTGCCTCGCACCAGTTCGTCAGTCAGCTCTATTTCCAGATGCTTGTCGAAGGCTTTCAATTTCTCGCTCAGGCGCTCAGCGTGTTGTTTGGTCACGTAGGTGCCTGTCTGGATGGTGAAGATGCCGGCGTTCTGCGGCTTGTAATCCTCGGGCAGCTCCAGCACTTCCACTTTCACGTTTCCGATGCCCTGGGCGTGAAACTCCAGTTTGCGTGCGGCTACCTCTGATACGTCGATGATGCGGTCTCCTACAAACGGCCCCCGGTCGTTGATGCGAACGATCACAGATTCGTCGTTGTCGAGGTTGGTTACTTTCACTTTTGTGCCGAAAGGGAGTGTTTTATGCGCGGCGGTCATTTTGTTCTTGTTGTAGAGTTCGCCGCTGCTGGTCTTCCTGCCGTGGTACTTGCTCCCGTACCAGGAGGCCTCGCCTTTTTGGGTTTTTATGCTTTGTGCTGAGAGGGGTTGGCTGATGCCGATAAATAGAAAAATGATTACTGATAATATGTAGCACTTTCTATTATAAATCATATCTTTTTAAAATTGGTGAAGCCGTAAAGTTAGGCAAAATTTCCAAAATAGAGACTTATACGGCAATTCGCGGCCAGGGATGTGGAGGGATACAGCTTCTGTGGGTTCTGATGCTGTAGGTCATGTTTTAAGCAAAAGTGTGTTTAGAGGAAGTATGGCAAGATTTTAAGGCATCAGCAGTATTGTTTATTTGAGATATAAAATAGTTGAAAAAAAATTTGCGGGAAATGTAAAACGTGCAGGTAGAATGCCTCGTTTTTGCTATCGAAGCACGGGGCCCGGGCACCAATCCGGTTCCCTTTGCCAAGTGCGGACGTATATAAAGTACAAACTCTGGCCCTATGGATTTTGGGAAACTACAAGACATCAGCCGCGTAGATTTTACGCTGCCCCCCAACCACCCCGACACGCTGCCTCTGCTCCAGCGGTCCGGCTCGTACATCAAGCCCCGCGTGCACGTCGGGCTGCCGGTGTGGGTAAACAAGGCATGGGTCGGCGGTATATATCCGGGCAGCATGCGCGACAAAGACTCGCTGCTGTGGTATGGGCGGCAGTTCAACACCATTGAGCTCAACAGTACGCACTACCATATCCCCAGCCCCGACACCATCGACCGCTGGCGGCAAAGCGTGCCGCAGGGCTTCACTTTCTGCCCCAAGTTTCCGCAGCTTATCAGCCACGAGGCCGCTCTGCGCAGCACACACGATATCACGGCTGCCTTTTGCGCGGCCATCGCCGGGCTGGAGGAGAAGCTGGGAGATGCTTTCCTGCAACTGCCGCCCACTTTCGGCCCCCGGCAGCTTCCGGACCTGGAAGCCTTCCTGAAGTTTATCCCGGAGAGCATCCCGCTTACCGTAGAGCTGCGCCACCCCGACTGGTTTGCGGATAATGTGGCGAGCCTGCCGCTGTTTGAGGTGCTGGAGAAGTACAGGGCAGGCACGGTGCTGACGGACGTAGCCGGGCGACGCGATGTGCTGCACATGCGGCTCACCATGCCCTCGGCCATGGTCCGGTTTGTGGGCAACGGCCTGCACCCGACGGATTACGTCCGCATCGATGCCTGGGTGGAGCGCCTGAAGGAGTGGTTCGACAACGGCCTGCGCCAGCTCTACTTCTTCGTGCACGAGCCGGACAACACCCTGGCGCCTGACCTGGCTATCTACCTGATCGAAAAGCTCAACAACGCCTGCGGCCTCGACATCAAGCCGCCGAAGAAATTTGTGCAGCCGGTGCAGGGGGAGTTGTTCTGAGGGGCGTCAGAGGTTTATAAGTGCCTTCGGGAAAGCGCCCTATTGCCGCACCGTGACGTAGGCAGACAGCTGGCCGCCCGCCGTGCTGCGCCACTCGCCCAGGCTCACGTTGCGGGCGAATATATGGCCGCCGAGCACGGCACCGTAGAAAAACAGGAACTTCTCCGTCTGCCGACTGTCGGGCAGGTACTCGAAGCCTATGTAGAAATCATCGTCCACCAAAATACCGTAGGGCTGCAGGTCCACCGTTACCCATCCCTTGTCGAGCGGCAGCCGCTGGATAATGCTCTTCTCCACGAGGCGCTGCGCCAGTTTCCCGTCTTGCTGCCGGTAAAAGTTGACCCGGAAAGTGGCGGAGTCGGCTTTGGTGCTTTTCAGGTAAACGGTGGTGGAAAGGAGTTCAGCGCTTTTGCCATGGATATTGATCAGTTGCGCCAGTTCGGAGACATCGTCGGTGCTTTTGGTTTCGGCGCTGCCAAACAGGAACGGCATTTTGTAGCGCACGCCCAGCTTTCGTATTTTCGGCGCTTTGCCCAGCACCAGCACCTCCTGCAGCACCTGGGCTTTTTCGGTCAGCAGGAACTGGTGCGTGTTGTTGGCTGCCATGTCGCGTATGGGAACAGACAGGTCTTGAAAGCCGATGGCGGAGAAGGTGAGCGTATCTTGACGGAAGGTGTCCTCCAGCCGCAGCTTAAAGTTGCCCTCGACATCGGAAGCGGTGCCAATCCCCTTCTTTTTGATGCCGATGTTCACGAACGGAAGGGGCTCCTGCCCGGATGCGCTTTTTACCGTACCCCGGATAAAAGCGGTTTGCGCATATATCGCTGCAGATGAGCCAAGGATAAGCAGGGAGAGCAGGAGCGGTAGTATATGGGTGAAGGGCTTTTGCATGAATAAGGTTTCAGATTAACGTGTAGCATACAGCGCTATGTATATAGGCAGATGCCTTCGGCGGCGAAAGGGGTCCATGGCGTGTTGGGGGCTTGCCATGAAAGTTATCAAACTCTAACAGGAGGCATTATACCAAGTCGCCTAAACCTTCTTCCATACATGGCTTTATACTTTAGAATAATATAAAATGGGAATGGCATTTTACTGTAGCTATGGAAGAAGTATACAGGATTTGGGATTACCTGTTTGATTTTGGGCCTGCCTCGCTGTCATAACTAAAGGCACAAAAAAAGCGGCTAACCTATATATGGCCAGCCGCTTTTCATTTCATCAGATATAAAAAAAATAACACCTACATCTTAAACGTGTCATCAGGCAGGTTTTTATTGACTTCGATGTTCTGGACCTCTGCCTTGATCGTCTGCGGGCCAACCACTGTTTCTACCACGTACGGGAATTTTACACCGTTTACCTCCTTGTAGTCGCTGTAGCTTTTTGTCTGCGTCAGCACGCCTTGCGGCGTCTCCAGGTTGTTCACTTCCTTCAGGCGCAGGCCGGTGCTTTTGTCGAAGTAGTGCGTGGATTTCTGCCCGTTCGGAAGCGTTACCTCCACCGCGTATGCGTCTTTGCCGTCCACTTTCTCCATGCCCGTCAGCTTCGTTTTGATGCCCAGCTTCTCGTACTGCAGCACCGGGAACTGGCTTACTTCCAGCTTCTGTGTGGCGAGCTCCTCTTTCGTCAGCTCTTTATTCACTCCCTGCATCGGGGCCTCCATCCTGCCTTTGTCGCCGTTGATGGTCACGCGCTGCACCGGGCTGTTGTTCATCATGACCTGCGTCACGAATTTGTCGTTGCCCTTTTGCTGCTGCACCAGCGTGAGTGCCATGCCTTGTACTGTCGCGCTGCTGGTGACGGTGATGTCCTTCAGCTTGTCGATGTTGGCCTGGCCTCCAAGCGCTTTGATATAATCCGCGATCACCTGCTCGGCTGTCACGCCGGCCGGCACGCCCATGGCCGCACGGTCTACCTTCTCTCCGGTGGCGCTGTAGTAGGTGATGGTGTTGTCGTCCTTGTCGAAAGGCTGCAGTTTGCCGGATACCTCAGCGGCGTTGCCCACAGCCAGTATATAGAGCTTGTCCGGGTGGATGTACTTCTGCGCCACGCGCTGCACATCCTCCGCCGTCACGGCCTCCACCTTCTTCAGGTAGTTGGCGTAGTAGTCTTCGGGCAAGCCGTAGCGGGCGGTGTTGATGGCATATACCGCTACCGTGGCGGGGTTCTCCAGGCCGCGGCCGAAACTGCCCATGACATAGGCTTTGGCGTCGCGCAGTTCCTCGTCGCTCACACGTTCATTCCGGATCTTGTTCAGCTCGCTCATAAACTCCACCACCGCACTGTCTGTCACGGCGTTGCGCACGTTGGCGCTGGCGTTGAAGCGGCCCAGTATTTCGTCGCTGTTCACCGAGGAGTAGGCGCCGTAGGTGTAGCCGTGGGTTTCGCGCAGGTTCTGGAACAGCCGCGAGTCCATGCCGCCGCCCAGGATGTTGTTCATCAGCGAGGCCGCCACGGCATCAGCCGCGCCGGGCTTCAGGTCGGCGGGATTGGTGAGCACCAGGGAGCTCTGCACGGAACTTGGCCGGTCCACGATCACCACCTGCGTTTGCTCGGGTTGCTGGGGCAGGTCGAATTTCAGCTCCTTTACATCGGCTTTCTCCCACTTCTTCAGCGACTTCTTCAGGAGCTTTTTCATTTCCTTCGGCGTCACGTCTCCTACCACCGCCAGGTACCCGATGTTTGGCTTGAAATAGGTGTCGTAGTAATTCTGCACGTCCTGCAGCGTGATGTTATCCACCGTCTCCTCGGTCATCAGCTCGCCGTAGGGGTGGCCTTTGCCATACAGCACCAGGTTGCGCGTGCGGCTGGCAATGGCATCCGGGTCGTCTTTCGACTGCGCCAGGTTAGCCTTTATCTGTTTCTTTATCTTGTCCAGCTCCTCCTGCGTGAACTTCGGGTGTAGCAGGGCGTCTGTGGTGAGGGCGAGGAGCGTGGGCAGGTGCTTCTTCAGCGCCGACGCATTAAAGCCGGTGGAGGAGAAGCCCAGGTCAGCGCCAATGAAATCCACCTGCTCGTCGAACTGGTCCTTGGTGCGGGTAGTGGTGCCGGTGCGCATCATCTGCCCGGCCGCCTCCACATAGCCGGCCTTGTCACCCTCCAGGATCGGGTCACGGTCCAGCACCAGCGACATCGACACCACCGGCTGTTTATGGTTCTCCACTACATATACCTTCAACCCGTTCTTCAGGGTGAAGTGCTCGTATTCGCCCAGTTCAATTTTGGGGGCAGGGCCCGGAGGCGGAGGCGTTGTCTGCTGGGCACGGGCCGGGGTTATATATACCAGCGCCAGCGCCAGAAGTGCGGTACTATATAATTGCTTTATCATGATTGCTTTTTTATGATGGGATCAGGTGGAAAGACACAAGACTCTGGGTGAAATCTAAATCAGCCTTATGGCCTATATAGCCACGCTTTAGTCTATTGTCCTGAGGCCTATAGCTTAAACCTATTGCTGCGTTTTTGCTGCCTGTGGAAGGTAATGCAGCACGACGCGGTTGTCCTTGGTGAGGTATTCCCTTGCCACGCGCTGGATGTCTTCCTTCTTCACGTTCATGTAGCGCTCCAGTTCTGTGTTGATCAGGTTGGCGTCGCCGAAGTACACGGAGTAGTTTGCCAGGCTCTCGGCACGGCCGGCCACGGTGCTGTTCTGCTGCACGAAGTCACTTTCCACCTGGTTGCGCAGTTTCTGGAATTCCCGGTCCGAGAGCGGCTCCGTTTTCACGCGCTCGATCTCGGCGTTCATGGCTTGCTCTAAATCGTCCACGTCCACGCCCATGTTGGCGATGGCAAATGTCAGGAACAGGCCCGGGTCTTCGGTCGGGAAGGGGATAGAGGCGGCGGCCACGGCTTTCTGCTGCTTATCCACCAGCGCCTTCGGCAGGCGCGCGCTCTCCCCGCCCGATAGCAGCGTCGTGAGCATGGACAGGGCATAGAAATCCTCCGTGCCCTGCTCCGGCACATGGTAGGCCTGGATCACGGCCGGCAGCTGGATGTTATCATACACCGTTTTGCGCCGCTCCTCCGTCTGCTTCGGCTCCTTTATATCCGGCCGTGGAATCGGCCTGGTGCCTTTTGGGATGCCGGCGAAGTACTGCTCGACCAGCTTTTTTGTGTCTTCTATGTTGATGTCACCGGCGATGGAAAGCGTCGCGTTGTTGGGCACGTAGAAGGTCTTGTAAAAGTCGCGGAACTCCTCAATACTCGCCGCGTTCAGATCCTCGAAGGAACCGATCGGCATCGTTTTGTACGGGTGCACCTTAAAGGCTGTGGAGAACACATTCTCCCCCATCGAGCCATAGGGCTGGTTGTCGATGCGCTCGCGCTTCTCCTCCTGCACCACCTTGCGCTGCGTCTCCACCCCGATCTGGTCTACCTTGGCGTGCTTCATGCGCTCTGCCTCCAGCCAAAGGCCCAGGGCCACCTGGTTGCTTGGCAGCAGTTCGTAATAATAGGTGCGGTCGAAGGAGGTGTTCGCGTTCAGGGCGCCGCCGGCCTTCTGCACCAGCGAGCTGTACTCGCCGCGGCCAATGTTCTCGGTGCCCTCGAACATCAGGTGCTCGAAGAAGTGCGCGAAGCCGGAGCGGCCCTCCACCTCGTTCTTGGAGCCGACATGGTACAGCACCGATACCGCCACATTCGGAGTCGAATTGTCCTGGTGCAGGATGACGTGCAGGCCGTTGGGGAGGTCGTACTCCGTGAACTCGATCTTGTTGTCTTTGGTCTGTGCCAGCGCCGCAAAGCCGGTGGCGCACCACAAAAGACAAATGATAAGCTTTCGTTTCATATCGTTGTTGTTGCGTTTAGGTGGTATGCGTGTCTGCCTCTGGCAAAGAGGCAGTGCATCCCATAAATTTAACACTTAAAAGGGGAAATGCCACCCAGCACCTAGCGAGTGCTCCTGACATTCGGCCAGGGTGTTGCGCCGGCGGATGAATTTGGGTTTTTTATAGACGAACGAGGGGTGCGTAAATCAATGGCCTCTACTGCAGGAGATGCTTCAACTGCCCTAAGATGTACTGCTTGGGAAGGTTGAGGAGCAGTGAGATGAGAAAAAAAGCAAAGGCCATATATTTCGCCTGCACAACACTTTTAGATGTATCCGGCAAAGAACAAAGCACATGCACCAGGCCGATCCAGAACAGGAAGCTGAAGGGGGCGAGCAAACGGTAATCCAAGTCATCAAAGTGAGAAATGCTTCTTAGCAGTAGAATCGATAGAAAGTATAAAGCGGCTGTTATCAGGCAGGTAAGAGAGAATATGTTCCTTTTCGTCTGCTCTTTCAGATGGAACGGCTTCTTTACTTTTGTGATGATAACTGCCACCGTGATCAATTGCAGGAGCGTGGCGATGTAAAGCAGGTAGTCGGGCTGGTTGCCGGCGCGGTACTTCCGGATGAGGAGCAGTTCGTTCAGTAATCCTTCCGTCATCATGCTCACAAAAGCTCCCATCGGCTCAGTTCCTGCCGCCATGCGGTCGAACCCTGTTGTGAAGCCGCTCAGGAGGTAATTCATATATAAATAGAGGGCAGCGAGCATTCCCAGAATAGTGGACACAGCAAGCAGTTTTAGAGCAGGCGCATTTCTCTTTTTATAATATAAGTAAAAAGCCAGCAAGGTAGGGGCGCTAAACGAGAAGGCGCCTATATAGCGAAGCAGGAATAGGGAGAAGCACGTCAGGAATAAGAAAAGGATGCTCTTAGTGGCGTATTCTTGTGTCAGAATCTTGTCAGACAGGTAGCACAGGTAGAGTAAACCCAGCAGGAACGGAGCCTCTGACCAGGTAAAGCTGTAGACTTCAAGTAACGTGTAGGAGCAATAAACGGAAGCAAGTATAAAAGCGTATTTCCTGTTGATCTGGCGCAGCACCAGGAAGCTCAGGCCCAGCAGCAGCAGGTTTAGCACTTTTGAAGCCCAGAAAACGCTTAAGGTAGACACTGCCGAGACTACATATATGAGTACCGGATAGCCAACGGGCCACGTAGAGAAGAAAATCCTACGACCACTTTCGCCATCGTACAGATACAGCCCTTTGCCATCCTTAAGATTCTGCGCCAGCTCCAGATACTTCGCCGAGTCAGGGCTTATATAGCCTGTTGCCTCTGCCTGTATCCTGAAAATAAGGACGGCGGCAACGGTTATATATAAGCCGAGTAGCAAAAAGTCTGATGTAGCATCTGCCCTTAAAGTACGTTTTGGATTCCAGATCATATAGGGGCTTACGGTTGCAGAAGCTTGCCAAGAAGATACTCCTTTGGCAGGTTTAACAGTAAGGAGATGACGAAGAAGCAAAAGATCAGCACTTTTGCCCTTACCAGTGCTTTAGACTTTTCCGGTAGCGCCACAACATAATGAACAGCGGCAAACAAAACCAGGAAGGTAAAAGGCGATAACAGCCGGTAGTTTATAGGGTCAAACTGGGAAAAGCTTCTTAAAAAGACGAGTAACGCCAGGTAGAGCAGAGCAGCCAGCAGGCAACTATGCGAGAGCGTGTTCTTCCTCAACTCTTTAATCAGGCTCCCCTGGCTTCTAAGTGCTCTGCCGATGATGAAGAGCACCGGGAGCTGAAGCGCTATGGTGGCCCAGGTGAGCAGGTCGGGCGTACCGGTAAAGTAGTACCTCCTGATCAGGAAGAATTCCCCTGCAAGGCTTTTGATGGTCATGGCGGCTATCTCTCCGATGCTTTCCATTTCGGTGTGGATGCGTGCAATGCCGGTAGGGTGCCCAATCAGATAGTAATTCCTTCCCAAATAAGCGCCTATGAAAATACACAAAATCAATAGGACAAGGAGTAGCTTGTTGCTGGTGGCATGCTCCCTGCGCAGCCAGTAGTATACTGTGGCCAGTGCTAAAAAACCAACTGTGAAGATGCCGATGTACCGCACCACAAATATGAATGCGCTTATGCCCAGAAGCAATATGAACGCTGTCTTGCTTTGTTTGCCATTGTAGATCGTTGCCATAAGGTAGGCAAAGCACAGGCATCCATATATGAAAACACCCTCAGACCAGGTATAGGAATACATCTCAATAATAGAGAAGGCACCATAGATGGAAGCCAGTACAAAAGCGTACTGCCTGTTGATATGCCGCATCAGCAGAAACCCAAAGCCGATGAACAGCAGGTTGAGAAGCTTCGAAGCCCAGAAAAGATCCAGCCGGCTAAGCCAGGAGGCCATATAGATCAATGTTGGATACCCAACAGGCCAGGCCGTGAAATATGCTTTGGCCGATGCATCGCCGGTGTGCAGCCCATACAGATCATGGATGTAAAATTGCTCGCCTTCTCTCAGGCTGCGGGCTGCCTCCATGTAATACTCAGAATCCGGGGAGGTGTAGCCGGTGCTCTCTATGCTTACCCTTAACAGGATGGCTGCGCAAACAGCAGCATAGAGCAGGAGCAGCAGAGCATCTGCCAAACGATAATCAGCTTTAAACATCAACGGCAAAGGTAATCAATACATCCGTGGCAGCTCAATGCCCTTTATCTTGCGGTAGAGCCCCAGCGCCGCCTGGTCGGTGAGGCTGGAGACGAAGTCGGTGATGTGGAGGATGCGCTCGTAGGCAGAGGCGTCTTCGGGGAGCTGCAGGTAGTGCGGCGGGATGAGCGCTGCCAGCTTGCGGTGGTGCCGCGACTCCGGGTGGAACACGGCCTTCACGCAGGCGTCCAGCAAGCCGCCCAGCACCTCAAACCCCGCCGCCTCAATCTCCAGCACCGGGCGGTTCTGGTAAATCAGCTTTACGGAGAGGTCTTTTATCTCGTCCAGCACCGGTTTGCAGCCCAGTTCGTTGATGAGCGGCTTGTCATATATCCCCTGCAGAATCTCCTGCTCGTGCTGCAGGAAAACAGCGGAAGTCTCCTCGATCAGTTTGCCGATGATGCGGGCGCGCAGGTAGCCGATCTCCTCGCGCCAGTCGTAGAAGTGGAGGCTGGACGTGCGGTTCGGGTTGTCGTTGAGGATCTGGCGGAGCAGGTAAATGCCTTTCTCGTGCGGCACCAGGCCCAGCCTCAGGCCATCCTCGAAGTCGATGATGCGGTAGCAGATATCGTCGGCGGCCTCCACTAAGAAAGCCAGCGGGTGGCGGTGGTAGAATACCTCCTCCCCCTCCCCCTTCTTCAGCAGCCCCAGCTCCTTTGCGATGTTCTGGAACCACGCCTTCTCCGTCTGAAAAAAGCCGTACTTCTTCTCGCTGGTGTTTCTGGTGCCCGGCACTACCGGCAGCGACTCCTTCGGGTACTTGGTGAACGTGGCCAGCGTAGTGTACGTGAGGCTGAGGCCGCTGTGACTGACGCCGTCAGGCAATTTGCAGTGCGCCGGGTAGGTGTAGGTGAGGGTTCTGAAACCGGCAGCGTTGCCCTCAAACCGCTGCAGGTCGGCTTTCTCGGCGTTGGTGAGCGTAGCCATATAAGGCTGCGCCGCCTCGCCCAGGAAGTAAGCGGAGATGGCGTCTTCGCCGGAGTGCCCGAAGGGCGGGTTGCCGATGTCGTGCGCCAGGCAGGCGGCGGCCACCACATCCCCGAAGTCTGCCTCCTGTATGTGCTTTTCCTGCGCCAGTTCCGGGTGCCGCTCCAGGATGCTTTTGCCCACGATGCGGCCCAGCGAGCGGCCCACCACCGAGGCCTCCAGGCTGTGGGTGAGACGGGTGTGCACGAAGTCGCTCTCGGGCATGGGCATCACCTGCGTCTTGTTCTGCAGCCGCCGGAAAGCGGAGGAGAACACCACGCGATCATAGTCGCGCTGAAACTCGCCCCGCACCGATTCGTCGGAACTGTATTTCGGGTCATTCGTCTCGAAGCGCTTTTTGGATATCAGTCTGTCCCAGGAAGTGGAGTTCGGCATAAGTATATATAAGGTAAAGCCTTAGCTCATCAGGACGCTGATGGCCAGGGTGCCAAGGAAGAATAAAGTAAGCGAGAAAAAGTACACGAAGGCAATCGGGATGAGTTTAAAGAACGTGCCTAGGTAAGAGCCCTTGTATACCTGGTGCAGTGCAAAGTACAGGTAAAGCATCGAAATCCAGAAGACCCACATATCGACATCAAACCCGCTGTATATAAACTCAATCCCCAGGGCCAGAATCGTCAACAGAAAAAAGAAAGTATGGAAATGCACAGAGAACATGAGGTGCTCTACATAGTTGCGCCGCTGCCTGTAGTAGAAAAGGTAGAGGATATAGCCGAAAAAGGGCATCAGGATGAACATCATGAACGAGACGTTCTTCAGTAGCTTTTGTCGCGATACTTCGCCGCCTTTAGAGAAGGACACCAACTTCTCCATAGCCATTTTAAACGTAGGGTTATCGATGTTCTGCACGGCGGAGTCGGCGGGAGTACGCTCCGGGGTGATCACGGTCGCATCGCGCGCATACAGCAGCGAGTCTCCTAGCCGCACCTCCGGTATGGCTGGTACCTCAATGGGTGGCAAATCCTTCTTCAGGGGTTCGGTTTCGCGGCTTGCCCGCAGCGACAACACAAAGAAGAACACCAGGCTGACAAACACATACAGCCGGAACGGCGGGACATAAGACGCACGCTGCCCGATGTTAAACTTCTCGGTGAGCAGGCCCGGGCGGAAGAGCAGGTACTGGAGCGTGACCCAGAACTTGGTGTCGTAGTGGAGCGTGCCCTCCAGGAACTCCCAGAGCAGGTGCTTCACGGGCACGTTCAGGTCGTGGTTCTCCTGGCCGCAGTTGGGGCAAAAGTTATTGACATCCTCAAAGGTGTAGCCGCAGTTTGGGCACTGGGTAAACTTGCGTCTGTTTTTCTTCATATGTTCTGTATGGCAGCCAGCGGGCCGTTCTCATCCAAATATAGCCTTATAGCGATAATAATGCTATGGTCAGTCTCCCGGAGCGGCAGCAAAATAAAGAAATCCAGTGGGGCAACAAATAATATATAGAAAATGCGATGTTGCAAAACGGAAGCGGTCTGCACAATTTTTTATGCAAAATACGTCAAGGCTGCGTTTATGGCCTATATCCTCTGCTGAAACAGTAATTTAGGCGATGTTACAAACAGGCGAAGGAATACCTTGTGTTACAGGTTTAATCGCCTCAATTTTGAACCATAGCACCACTGCTCTTTCCAAGTTCTGAAAACAAACTGCTCCTGAAAATCTTTCACTGTTACCGAAGGCGCAGCTGCTTCCATGTGCAGCCCCCGTGCCGGACGTGCGGTTTTTGTTGACAGGCAGGTAATTGCCAGCTTCCCCGGTTGGTGGTTGCGTGCTTTTAATCTTAGGTGTGCGTATGGCTTTGTTTCCGGCAGTCCCTGCTGGAGATGAAGCCATACCTGCTTTGAGTGGTTCCGGTAACTGGGCAGACTGTATGTTACAAGCAGGCGCTGTTTTGCCTCCCTTCTTACTGATGCTTCTTCACCTCGATGTTTATATACAGGCATATATAAAACAGGCCGGATCTGGAGCTTTCGAAAACCCAAGGGATATAGGGCATGGCAAGTTGCTGCCGGGTCCCTGTCACAGCCTTTCCTTTTTAAAACCAACTGTTTTACCTGATGATTTAGGCCAGGCTGCCTGAGCCTTCTTCCATTTAGAGCTCCGTTGTTTTGAATGGAAGGGCAGTTGGGTTTTCGATTTGGAAAATAGTAGATGTGATCTGGTTTTATATACACAGATCCGCCTGATCGAACCTGTTCCGGCACAGCTTCAGGCACATCTGGTGTTCATGTTTTATATATAGCCGCGCATGCATAGCCAGTCTCAGAACAGCTCAGGCGGCACTTTCGCACCGCCTGAGCTGTTCTGGCCTGTAAAAGGTTTGTCGCCTGAAGCTTGCCGGATCTAGAAAGCCATAACCACTTCCTCGATTATATCGCAGCAGGCGTCCAGTTGGGCCTCTGTCATTACCAGCGGCGGCGCGAACCGGATGATGTCGCCGTGGGTAGGCTTGGCCAGCAGGCCATTGTCTTTCAGCGCCACGCACACGTCCCAGGCGGTGCGGCCGTCGGGGGTAGGCTTCACCACGATGGCGTTGAGCAGGCCCCTGCCGCGCACCAGCGTCACCAGCTCGGGGCGACGGGCTATGAGGCGGCGCATGCGCTCCCGGAAAATTTCCCCAAGCCTGTCTGCATTCTCCGTCAGTTCCTCCTCCCTGATCACCTCCAGCGCCGCGATGGCCACCACGGCCGCCAAGGGGTTGCCGCCGAAAGTGGAGCCGTGCTCGCCGGGCTGGATGCACAGCATGATCTCGTCGTCGGCCAGCACGCACGAAACCGGCAGCACCCCGCCCGACAGCGCCTTGCCCAGTATCAAGATATCGGCTTTCACATCGTCGTGGTAGCTGGCCAGCAGCTTGCCGGTGCGCCCGATGCCCGTCTGTATCTCGTCGGTCATCAGCAGCACGTTGTATTCTTTGCAGAGCGCATGCGCCCTGGCCAGGTAACCCTCATCCGGCACCACAACGCCTGCCTCGCCCTGTATCGGCTCCACCAGGAAACCGCAGATATTGGGGTTTTCCTTCAGGGCGCGCTCCAGGGCATCTATATCATTATATGGAATAACTTTGTAGCCCGGCATATAGGGGCCGAAGCCTTTGGTGGAGTCCGGGTCGGTGGAGAAGGAGATGATGCCGGTGGTGCGGCCGTGGAAGTTATGCTCCACCACCACAATCTCCGCTTTGTTCGGCGCGATGCCCT
Organism: Pontibacter saemangeumensis; assembly: GCF_039541895.1. Classification (NCBI taxonomy): domain Bacteria; kingdom Pseudomonadati; phylum Bacteroidota; class Cytophagia; order Cytophagales; family Hymenobacteraceae; genus Pontibacter; species Pontibacter saemangeumensis. Next base: position 638,603 of record NZ_BAABHC010000014.1, on the reverse strand, counting down.
TCTTCATATAACCCCACTTGCGCGCCAGCTTGATGGCGGTCTCCACGGCCTCGGCACCCGAATTCATATATAAGGCCTTGTCGTACTTGAAGCACTCGCATATATACTTTTCGGCGGCGCCCAGCTTGTCGTTGTAAAAGGCGCGGGATGTGAGCGTGAGCTGCCCGGCCTGCTCAACCAGGGCATTGATGATTTTGGGGTGGCAGTGGCCCTGGTTCACGGCGCTGTAGGCCGACAGGAAATCGTAGTAGCGCTTTCCTTCCACATCCCAGAGGTATACCCCCTCGCCCCGGTTCAGGACCACAGGCAGCGGGTGGTAGTTGTGGGCGCCGTACTGGTGCTCTGTGTCAATGGCCTGCTGGCTGGAGGTAATTGTTAGCGTGTTCATAGTTTTAGGTTTAGTTTTTCTGAATCGTCAGCTGCTGTGCCTTTACTGCCTGCTTGCTATTCCGGATGATATAAGATATATGGTAAAAGTAATGAATCGGAGGCTGGTTTAAAACCTGCGGCATCAGGCGCGCATGCCCTTGCCGAGCTTGCAGCGCGTGAAAATCTTTTTGAATCCCTCCATGTCGTACTCGGCGTAGGTGCTGGTCATCAGCCCCAGCACGCTGTCGTCGGTGCGGAAGCCGAACACCTCGCGCTCCCCGCCGATGGAGTCGGGCGAGGGCACCTGGTGGTGCTCGATCAGGGTGAGCTGCTCCGGCGGGATAACGGTGCTGAGCTCCGGGCAGTAAACCTCCTCTTTCTGAATCGTGAAGGTGTGGACGAACCCGCGCGCGCGCATGGCCTCGATGGCTTCGCTGAAGGTGCTGTATGCTGGCATAGGCGTATGTGGTTAAGTGGTTTGGCTCAGGTTGGGACAGGCCGCGCCGGCGCCTGAATTATAACGTACGTGTGGCGGATGGAGGTGTTGGGCTGTGCGGGTTTTGGCTGTTGCCGGCTAATTTGAGTAACTTGCGGGCTGATGCTGAAACCGTGACCCAGGAACTGAAAGAAGGCGAGGATTACTACCTGAACGGACAGGGGCTGCTGGTGTTTACGGCAAAATACCTCCTGAAGCGCGGCTACTGCTGCCAGAACGGCTGCCGGCACTGCCCTTATGGTTTCCGGAAGCAGGAGGGGGCGGAAAGGCCGAAAAAGGTATAATATCTGTTACCCGGCAGGGCCGCCGCACACATTCTCAGGAAAAATATTCGCGATGCCTTTGAATTTGTGTATCTTTTTTAGGATATTTGCACCCCTATTGAAATAATATTAGAAGAATATAACGATGGCACGAGTTTGCGACATTACAGGAAAAAGACCACGCGTAGGTAACAACGTATCTCACGCTAACAATAAGACAAAGCGTAAGTTCTACCCGAACCTTCAGAAGAAGCGTTTTTACATCCCGGAAGAAGATGCCTGGGTAACGCTGAAGGTGTCTACGTCTGCGCTGAGGACGATCAACAAGAACGGCATCTCTGCCGTGCTGAAGAAAGCTGTAGAGCAAGGCCATATCATGTTCTAGTGGCCGCCGGGCCCTGCTGCTCCGGTGATCGCACCTGAGGGCGGCAACGGAGCCTGGCACGCCATCTGACATATAAAACGATTTCACCGGCAACGGAGAGAGGTGCCTCGGCAATAGCTGCCGCCTCGCTCCGTTGCCGTTTTTTCAAGCTTCGCCGCGCTCACCGAAAGGTGCGGGAGAGGGCTTTCCGGGGGCGAACTGCTTCCAAAACAGGCGCCGCTTTGGCGGGCTGCAGGTATATATAATTGGTGTGAAGCCGGTGTGAACAGTTTCGCAATAAAAATTATACATTGTTTGTAATTAGAGATTTAAGATTTTATATTTGCAGTCCCAAATAAAAAAATTACATTAGAGATGGCTAAAAAAGCAAAAGGTAATAGAATCCAGGTTATTATGGAGTGTACAGAGCAGAAGACTACTGACATACCTGGAACTTCAAGGTACATCACTACCAAAAACAGAAAGAATACTGCTGAGCGTCTTGAGCTGAAGAAGTATAATCCGAACCTGAAGAAAGTAACCGTTCATAAAGAAATCAAATAACCATGGCTAAGAAAACAGTTGCAACCCTAAAAACCGCCACAGGTAAAGACTGGGCAAAAGTGATCAAAGCTGTTAAGTCTCCTAAAACAGGCGCCTATAGCTTTAGAGAAGAGATGGTGCCTGTAGACAAAGTACAGGAGTTCATTAAGAAGTAATAAGCCTCTCTGCTATATATAGATTACATGAAGAAGTCCCACTGGTGGGACTTTTTTAGTATATTACCGTTTCACCGGAAGTTTTTCATCCTTACAAACGCATCGGTATGGGCATTTTTGATTTTTTCAGCAAAGAGAAGAAAAAGGAGTCGCTGGACAAAGGCCTGGAGAAAACCAAGAGCAGCTTCTTTGATCAGCTAAGCAAAGCAGTAGTCGGCAAGTCCACGGTAGACGTGGAGGTGCTCGACGAGCTGGAGGAAATCCTTGTGCATGCTGACGTGGGGGTGGGGACAACCGTGAAAATAATTGACCGCATCGAGAAGCGCGTAGCCAAGGACAAGTACGTGAACACCGACGAGCTGGATCGCATCCTGCGCGAGGAGATCGCGGCGCTGCTGGAGGAGAACAACTCCGGCGACGGCGCCGACTTTGAGCTTCCGGCGGGCATCAAGCCCTATGTGATCATGGTGGTGGGCGTCAACGGCGTGGGCAAAACCACGACCATCGGCAAGCTGGCCGCCCAGTTCCATAAGGCGGGCAAGAAAGTGGTGCTGGGCGCCGCCGACACCTTCCGGGCCGCCGCTGTAGACCAACTCATTATTTGGGGAGAGCGCGTGGGCGTGCCGGTGGTTTCGCACGGCATGAACACCGACCCAGCCTCCGTGGCCTACGACGCGGTGAAGAAAGGCGTGGAAATGGGCGCCGATGTGGTGATCATTGACACGGCCGGCCGACTGCACAACAAGGTCGGGTTGATGAATGAGCTTTCGAAGATCAAGCGCGTGATGCAGAAGGTGACGGAGGACACGCCGCACGAGGTGTTGCTGGTGCTGGACGGCAGCACTGGCCAGAACGCCCTGCTGCAGGCCCGCGAGTTCACCAAAGCCACCGACGTAACGGCGCTGGCCATCACCAAGCTGGACGGCACCGCCAAAGGCGGCGTGGTGATCGGCATCTCCGACGAGTTCAAGATCCCGGTGAAGTATATAGGCGTTGGCGAGAAAATCGAGGACCTGCAGCTGTTCGACAAGCACGAGTTTGTGGAGTCTTTCTTCTCGCGCAAATAGGCAGATAGCCATGGAAAAGCTTTTGCTGCTGCCCCTGGCGCTGCTGCTGTTTTTCTGCAACGGCACCAGCAACTCCGCTCAAACCACAAAAAGCCCGGACCAGGTGGAACAAAGCAAGGCACAGGAGCAACAGGCTCCCTTAGAACAAGGCATCGCCGGAAAGGTGCTGTGGCAATCCGGTAACCAGATGCCGTCCCCGGATGCACCGCCCAGTAAAGGCAAAGGCGTACAGCGCACGGTATATGTATACCAACTCACCAATGGCGCCCAGGCCAGCACCACAGACGGTGTTTTCCATACCAACATCCAAACTGATTTAGTGACCCAGGTGCAGACAGACGCGAACGGCAATTTTGCGGTTAGCCTGAAGCCCGGCAGGTATAGCCTTTTTACGAAAGAAGAGAAGGGATTATACGCCAACCTGTTCGACGGGGAAAACAACATTTACCCGGTGGAGGTGGAGGAGGGGCAGGTAACCAGCGTGGAATTCCTCATCAACTACGAGGCAAGTTACTGACAGGCGTTGCCTATAAAGCGTTTCTGTTGATTCTTCCCCCCCCCTTTTTATATATCATAGTAAATCTATATTTATATCCGCCACGCGTTATATATAAGTTCATATCCCTATATTTGTGCGGCGCGTGATGAAGGGCCTTTGGCTGAAGAAGTTACGCCTTAAGATATTGCTGTCGCCCGCGAGATGTTATTTTCGAAGCCGAGCGACTACCGTTTTAGATATTACTCAGTTAATTTATCACCTGCAATGTGTGTTATTCAGGATGACTTCATGGAGATGGCGTATGAAGGCGCCCGGAATATACTGAGCGTGAAATGGTCGGATGAGCTGAGTGTGGAGTCTTCCCGTTTCTTCCAGACCATTGTCTCCCTGTTTGCCGTCATTCAGGAAAGGAAAGTGACGAACCTGATGATCGACTCCGGCATCCCGGCCGGCGGGGTGCTGACCGAGGAAATCATCGAGTACTTTATCCAGCACATCCCCCACACCCCCCTGAAGAACATCGCCATCCTGGAGTCGCCGGATTATCTCTGGGACAACAACCTGTACCAGGTCATCAGCCTGCTTATCACGAGCTACCAGCTGCCCATTGGCCTTAAGCTGGTAAAGAGCCGTGCCAGTGGCCAGGAGTGGTTTGCCCGGCCAGTGCCGTCGAAACCTCCGAAGAAGAAAAAGGTCTAAGGCTATATATAGCAGTAGTATTTTTCGTTTGGCCCAGGAACACCGGCTTCCTACCCGAGCCTTGTGCTCGGCATATAGCCTGCTTTTATTTCCCGCCCTGTAGCGGCGGGGCCTTGTCTCCCTCCGGTATTCCATATTAACCAACGCTTTCTAAATCAGTTGCTTCGCGGTTCTGCCTTTCTTAACCAAACATGTTGTACCTTTGCAGGCCGGTAGCCGAAACGAACCATTATGGTCTGCTGAAGGTTGTTAATCGATTGTAGCGTATTTCAATAAACAGATAGAAGTAAGTGAAAGTAAGAACACTTAAGAAAGATAAAGTAAACGTCATCACGCTGGGTTGCTCCAAAAACCTCGTGGATTCGGAAGTGCTGATGGGGCAGCTGCGCGCCAACGAGTTCGAGGTGGCGCACGAGTCGGAAAAAGACGATTCCAACATCATCATCGTGAACACCTGCGGCTTCATCGACAATGCCAAGCAGGAGTCCATCGACACCATCCTGCGTTACGCCGAAGCCAAGGAAGCCGGCCAGATCGACAAATTATATGTCACCGGCTGCCTGTCGCAGCGCTACAAGGAGTCGCTGGAGGAGGAGATCCCACAGGTGGATGCCTACTTCGGCACGCTGGAGTTGCCGCAGCTGCTTAAAAAGCTGGAGGCGGACTATAAGCACGAGCTGATCGGGGAGCGCCTGCTCACCACGCCTTCGCATTACGCTTACTTCAAGATCGCTGAAGGCTGCAACCGCCCCTGCTCATTCTGCGCCATCCCGTTGATGCGCGGTAAGCACGTGGACCGTCCAATCGAGGATTTGGTGAAGGAGGCGAAGCGTCTGGCCAGCATGGGCACGAAGGAACTGGTGCTGATCGCGCAGGACCTGACCTATTACGGCTTGCAGCACTACGGTGAGCGCAAGCTGGCGGACCTGCTCCGCAACCTGTCGGATGTGAAAGGCATTGAGTGGATCCGGATGCAGTACGCGTACCCGTCGCAGTTCCCGATGGAGGCTTTTGACGTGATGAACGAGCGCGACAACATCTGCAAGTACCTCGACATGCCGCTGCAGCACATCTCCGATAACATGCTGAAGACGATGCGCCGCGGCATCAGCAAGCGCCGCACTATTGAGCTGGTGGACCAGATCCGGCAGCGCGTGCCGGACATCGGCTTAAGAACCACTCTGATTGCCGGCCACCCGGGCGAGACAGACCAGGATTTCCGGGAGCTGTATGACTGGGTGGAGGAGACCAAGTTTGACCGTTTGGGCATCTTCACCTACTCCCACGAGGACAACACACACTCCTATACCCTGGAGGACAACGTGCCGGACGAGGTGAAGCAGGAGCGCGCAGACGCGATCATGGAGCTGCAGCAGGGGATTTCGGTGGAGCTGAACGAGGCGAAGATCGGCCAAACCTACAAAGTGCTCTTCGACCGCAAGGAAAGCGGCTATTTCGTGGGCCGCACCCAGTACGATTCGCCGGAGGTAGACAACGAGGTGCTAGTTGCCGCCGATACCACCTATATTCGCCTCGGCGATTTCGCCAACGTGAAGATCACCGGCTCCTCGGATTTTGATCTGTATGGGGACGTGGTAGCGTAAGACCTCCCCCTGCCCCCTCCTAAAAACAGGAGGGGGTGTAGAAAAAATCAAATAGCAGAAGCCTTGCTCTAATAAAGAGCAAGGCTTCTGCTATTTATGGAACAGACTTGATGTACAAAGATGTTAGCTTGCAAAACTCAAGCTTATGCGGAAGGACCAGTTACACAGCATCCCAATCTTACGGCAAGAACGGGCAGCATTGCGCAGTGATATGACGCCCGCAGAAGAAGAGCTGTGGCGGCTTCTTCGAAAGCATAAGTTGAGCGGCCGTAAGTTCAGGAGGCAGCATAGCATTGGCAGCTACATCGTAGACTTTTATTGCGCTTCTGATAAGTTAGTGATCGAGGTAGATGGCGCTGTGCACGATACAGCGGAAGCCAAAGCAAATGACCACGTGCGAGACGAAACGCTACAACGCTTAGGATATAAAGTTGTTCGCATCAGGAACGGCGAGGTGTTTGAAGAACCGAAACTGGTGCTACAACGAATAGCCGCAGCTTTCAATCAATCCTGAATCACCCCCTCCTGTTTTTAGGAGGGGGCAGGGGGAGGTCATTTCAGCACAAACCGGCTCAGCACCCGATAGGCCTCGTTGATGTTGTCGCCCTTGCGGAAGTCCTGTTTGATGGTGGGCGTGGTCTCGCCGGTCAGCCATATCTTCAGCTCCGCATCCAGGTCGCCGATGCCGGCGCTTTCCATGGAGAAGGTTTTGATGCTGCCGTAGGGGATGCTCTGGTAATCCACCTTGGAGCCGGTGAGGCCCTGCTTGTTCACCAGGATGAGGCGCTTGTTGGTGAACACCAGCATGTCCCGGATCAGGCGGTACGCCCGCTCAATGCGTTCCTCCTCTACCATGATCGGTTGAAATTCCTTTGTGATCTTCTCGATAGACACTTCCGAGGCGTGTCCCATCATGCCGCTTAATAATCCCATAGTTTTAAGGTGTTGGTTGTGACTACTTATGTACGTTTAACTTCGGATATGTTTAGGTATAGGGCCGTTGCTTGCTGCGAGCGGGCCTCCCGCACCGGCAGCGCACACTACTACGTCTGTAAAGGGGTTGTAGCGCCTGCCTGTATATACTGCCGCTTATCCTTTGCTAGCTGCTTTCTATCGCATCATCTGCAAATCAGGAAATAAAGCCGTTACTTTGTGCCGCAGCGGGCAAAATGATAGCCCACTGCAACACATTTCCGGGATAGCTGTTTAAGAGGCTATACCCCAGGCAAACACCCAGATGGACGTTTCTACCATGAAGATCACCAAGATGGACTACGCCGCCACCGGCGCCTTCTCTCAAACGATAGCAGATTACCTTAGTCGCGGCGAGCAGCTGCGCGCTTTTTATAATCACTTCCCGACCGTAGCGGCCTTTGAAGCCCAGATCAAAGAGAAAAGCTTCAGCGAGGCACAGCGCCACACCCTGCACCAGGCGCTGCAGGAGCAGTACCAATCCGTGGCCGACATCCATCCTAAGGTGCAGCAGAACCTTGACCTGCTGCGGCAGCCTAACACCTTCACCATCATCACCGGCCACCAGCTCAACATCTTCACCGGCCCGCTGTACTTTATATATAAGATCATCACGGCCATCAACACCTGTGCCCAGCTAAAGGAGAAGTACCCGGACTACAATTTTGTGCCGGTATACTGGATGGCCACTGAAGACCACGACTTCGCCGAAATCAACCACTTCAGCCTGTTCGGGAAAAAGTATAGATGGGAGACGGCGCAGACGGGTGCCGTCGGCCGGTTCACAACAGAAGGCCTGGAGCAGGTGCTGGAAGAGTTGCCGGAAGCCTATCCCATGTTTGAGGACGCCTACCGCCACAGCAAAAACCTGGCGGATGCCACCCGTGTCATCACGCATGCGCTGTTCGGGGCATATGGCCTGGTGAGTGTGGACGGTGACCACGCGGAACTGAAAAAGGCGCTGACACCGGTAATAGAGAAAGAACTGACCGAGCAGCTGTCGAACAGGCTGGTGGAGGAGGTGAACGCGCAGCTCGAAAAGCTGAACTACAAGCAGCAGGTGTACTCCCGCGAGATCAACCTGTTTTACCTGACGGACAGGCTGCGGGAGCGCATTGTGCAGGAGGACGCTATATATAAAGTGCTCAACACGAACATCAGCTTTACCCTGGAGGAAATACGGCAGGAGGCCGAGGAGCACCCGGAGCGTTTCAGCCCGAACGTGATCCTACGCCCGCTCTACGAAGAGCTGATTTTGCCGAACCTGGCCTATATAGGCGGCGGGGCCGAGGTGGCGTACTGGTTCCAGCTGAAGAAGCTGTTCGAGGCATATAACGTGGCGTTCCCGGTGCTGATGCTGCGTAACTCGGGGCTATATATAAACAAGGGCAACGCAAGCCGCATGCACAAGCTGGGCCTGCAGCCGCAGGATATGTTTATGGAGTACCAGGAGCTGAAGAAGCACCTGTCGGACCAGCTGCACGAAGAGGAGATAAACCTGGAGCCGCAGCGCACTACCGTGGCCGCCGCCTTTGCCGAGGTAGAGAAGCTGGCTGGGGACGTGGACCCGACGCTCGTGAAAGCCGTGGGGGCCGAGGCGCAGAAAGCGCTTAACTCGCTGCAGATGCTGGAGAAGAAGATCGCCAAGGCCCGCGACAGCAAGCACGAGCAGACGTTTAAGCAACTGGAGAACCTGAAGGACAAGCTGTTCCCGAACGGCACGCTGCAGGAGCGCCACGACAACCTGCTCACCTACAAAACCAACAACCCCGATTTTATACCGGCCCTCGTGGATGCTTTTGATCCATTCGAGTTCAAGTTCACGATACTGGAGGAGGAGTAATGCATAAGGCGGAGCTACGCAAACAGATGCTGCAGCAGCGGCGGGCGCTGCCGCCGGAGGAGGTGCAGCTGCGGAGCCAACGCATCGCCGATCAGTTTTTCCGGCACTTCCCGCTACAGGCGGGCCAGACAGTGCATGTGTTTCTGCCCATCCTCAAAAACAACGAAGTAAATACCTGGCTCATCATCGAGCGGCTGCGCCGGGAGCACCCGGAGGTGCGGGTGGCCGTGCCGGTGACGGATGCGGCGCAGCACGTGCTGACGCACCACCACCTGACCGACAAAGCCGTGCTGGTGGAAAATGCGTGGGGCATACCGGAGCCGCAGGATGCACACATCATATATGCCGAGGAGGTGGACGTGGTGCTGGTGCCGCTGCTGGCTTTCGACAAGGCGGGCCACCGCGTAGGCTACGGCAAAGGCTTCTACGACCGCTTCCTGGCCGAGGCGCGCCCGGATGTGCTGAAAGTCGGGTTATCTTTGGAGCCGCCCGTGGCGCATATAGCGGACCCGAATGTATTTGACGTTCCGCTGGACGCCGTGGTGATGCCGCAAGGGGTGTGGCCCGAAAAGCCGTAGTTATTTATTCTTCTCCCGGGCCTCTTCAAAACCTTCCTCTATCATTTCGGAGGCTTCCTCCTGCGTGTCTTCGTCGGCCTCAGGCTCTTCCTGCTCGTATTTGTTTTCCGGGGCGAAGCTCAGCCTTATGAAAATAGGGAAGTGGTCTGATTCCACATCAGGTAGCCTTTCTATCTGCACCAGCTTAAAATGATCGGAGTGGAAGATATGGTCGAGGGGCCAGCGCAGCAACGGGTAGTTGGCGTTAAAGGTGTTGTAAAACCCCCTGCCTACCCGCGGGTCCAGCAGGCTGCTGACCTCCTGGAAAAGCTCCGTGGTGCGCGACCAGGCCACGTCGTTGAAATCACCGGCTACCACCACCGGGTACTTTGATTCAGCAATGTCCCTGGCTATCATCACAATCTCGGCGTCCCTTTTTTTGGAGTTAGGGTCTTCGGTGGGCACAGGAGGCTTGGGGTGTACCGCATGCAGCGCTACCCATATGCCGCTCCGTAGTTTCACAAACGTTTTAATGGAAGGGATATCCTCGTCAAGCAGGTAACTTACTTTTTTCTGGCGCAAAGGCAACTGGCTGTAGAGGTGCATGCCATAGGTGTTTGAAAGCGGTATCTCTACGCGGTAAGGGTATTTCGTTGTAACAGGTGCCAGGGCCTCCTGCCATACCGCGTCAGACTCCAGCAGCAGCAAAATGTCCGGGTTCTTTTCCTGGGCAAGGGCAATCAATCTGTCGTGTTTTTTATTTGTCATGAGCACGTTCGAGACCATGATGCTGAGCTCGTTCTCCTGGGTGCTGTCCTGCTCTGCCTGTTTCACCTGCACAGGTGCCAGAAAGGTATAGGGGAAAATACTGATAGCCTGATAGGCGATCGCAACAACTAACCCGGCGAGGAGGGCCTTGTCGCGCTTGCGGTGCTTGGTGCCCAGCCATATATAAAGTAGCAGGCTGAGCAGCGCTAAAGAAATAAGCTGCACGCGGGGGTAGTCAAACACACGTACGTACCACTCTTGCAGGGTAAGCAGTGGCAAAGCTGTGGCAAGTATAGCGAAGGTTCCTAATGCTTGTACAACAATGATGGCTGCTTGCTTCATGTACGCGGGTCGATTATAGGATGCAGAAGATATATAAATATAGGTGAAGGTAGTTATTTCTGTTGTAATAGTACACGCCGCAGGCAGTGTAGTTGTGCTCTGTAAGTATAGGAAAGTCTCAGCGTAAACTGCTTAAAGCAAAAAAAGGCAGCCCCTATATATAGGGGCTGCCTTTTTATATATATCATGCCGGGTTTACACCTTCTCCGGTTTCACCAGTTCCAGTTTGTTCAGCTCTTCGGTGATAAAGCTGATCTCGTCCGGGCTCAGTTTCACTTCCAAAGCCTTGGCATTCTGGGTGGCCTGCTCCGCGTTGCGGGCACCGACCAGCGCGATGGTGATGCCGGGCTGCTCCACGGTCCAGCGGATGACCAGCTGAGACAGCGAGGCCTTCTTCTCGTCGGCCAGCGGCTTTATCTTCTGCAGAAACGCGTTGGTGCGCTTCAGGTTCTCGTCCTGGAAGAAGTACAGGTTCGCACGGTGGTCGCCTTCCCCGAACTGGTAGCCGGGCTTCATCTTGCCCGTGAGCAGGCCCCGCTCCAGCGGGCTGTAGGCTAAGATAGACTTGTTATGCTCCAGGCAGTACGGCACCACGTCCTTTTCGATGTCGCGTTTCACCATGCTGTAAGGCACCTGGTTCGAAACGAGGTTCACATACTTCTCCGCCTCCTGCATCTGCGCCACGTTGTAGTTGCAGACCCCGGCGTGGCGCACCTTGCCTTCCTTTATCAGCTGGGCCACGGTCTCCATCGTCTCTTCAATCGAGGTGGTCACGTCGGGCCAGTGAATCTGGTACAGGTCGATGTAGTCTGTGCCCAGGCGGCGCAGGCTGTCTTCGCACTCCTTGATGATGCTCTCCCGGCCGGCATATTTATATATGTCAATGTCTTTGCCGCTGTTGTCCTTGCTCTTGAAGCCGAAGTCGCCTTTGGCCACGTCCCAGCGCATGCCGTACTTGGTCAGGAGCTGCACCTTGTCGCGCGGCAGGCCTTTGATAGCCTCGCCCACGATTTCTTCGCTTTCGCCCTGGCCATATATAGGCGCCGTGTCGATAGAAGTCACGCCGAGGTCATAGGAGGCTCTGATAGCCTGTACGGCGTTTTTTCGCTCTGTTCCGCCCCACATCCAGCCGCCGGCTGCCCAGGCGCCAAACGTCACGACTGATACGCTGAGGTCCGATGTGCCTAATTTTCTGTATTCCATGTTTGTCTTGTATGATAGGTTCTGTCTTTCCCGCTTTTCCTTTACGGAAGCAGGGTAAGGTTAAAAACGCGCACCCGGGCTATAGGGTTGGAGGCGAGAGTACGAAAAGGTGCCTGCAGGCTGTGCGGCAAGGTGTTAAAGCGCTGCTGATTTTGTGAATTTATATATAAACCGCTGACCAGTGAGGCAAAAAAGAATCGCCTCCCGGTAAACCGGGAGGCGATTGCAAGGCAGGGGTTGCCGCTGCTATTTGTTATATACTATTTTGAATTTCCGGAGATCCTCCACAGGCCCGAACTGGGTCCGCTCAATGGTTTTGTTTCGTAAGTACACGCGGCGGAGGTGCACTTCGGCAGGAGCCAGGTTTCTTGTATAATCAGAAGAAACTACCTTGCCATAGAATTCCTTCGCCTCCCTCGACTCGCCTCTGCCAAAGCTGTGCTTCGACTCATTTTTGCTCACCGGGCGGCCCGGAATGATCTGGTAGGTAGTAAACACAACTTCGTACTTGGGCTTGCAGGCTTTGACAACTTTTCTAAGCAGCGTTTTCATATAGGATTAATTTAGTTAAGGATGCTCTTCCTGCGGATAAAGGAACAGATTTATATATAAAATAACTAATATATGGCTGCTTTAATATGAGTAGTAAACAAGATTCCTTTTGGTATATAAAGTAATATGGGTTATATACTATATAATCTCGCTCTTAAAGTATGAAAGAGAAGGTTATGCCGGGAAAGTGCTATGTGGGTGAGGTTGCTAATCTTTCTCTTCCGCTTTCTCCCTTGCTTTGCCTGCCTCATCTTCCAGGCTCTTGTTGAAGGCGTCGATGAAGGCATGCCGCAGGACGTTCACAAACGTTGTCCAGGTATCCGTGTCGGGGTCATTGATCGAGCCTGAGATGGGCACCTGCGTGGCGATCTGGTCTCTTTTCTGGTTTTCGGCCGCCTCCGCGAAAAGCCCGATCACCGCTTCCTTGGCGGCGTGCAGGAAGCCGTCCTCTTTCTTGTCCTTCTTCCAGTTCAGGATCTTCACCTCTTCCAGGAAAGGCTTCACAAAACCGTCTAACCGGCCGTCTGTCAGGGTTACCTTGCTGTACATGTCCAGGCGGCCCCTTTCCACGTCAAACTTCCCGTTGGCTTTGATAATGTCGTTCAGGCTAGTCAGGTCCACGCCGGTCAGTTGCAGGCGCATATCCAGGTCCGGCAATTTTTTGAGGAAGTTGCCCCGCATATCTACCTTCAGTTGGCCGCCCCCAACCGACCGGCCCGAGGCGGTGACGGCAGAGGGCAGGGCGGTGGTGGAGTCCTCCACATTGGCCAGGTTCAGGGCCACCAACTGCATCCGTTCTATGTACATGTCCACGTTCGGGTCAGCCTTGAAATCGAGGTAAGCCACCCGGCCGTTGTTTACCACGAAGCGGTTGATGGTGATGGGCATCAGGTCCTTCATCACCTTGGTCCAGTCGTCCTGCGTGGCCTGCTGCGCGGTGTCCGCTCCGTCGGGCGCTGCCACAATGTTCATGGTGGGGCGCGCCATCACCACTTCCCCAACCAGCTCCCCTTTCAAAAGCGACTTCCACTCTACAGACAGATCGGTTTGGGGGATGCGCAGAAAGGGGAACCTGGGGTTGCCGTTTTCCTCTACCAGCACCAGGTCGTCGATGGTGTAGGCGCCCCTGTACAGGTGCAGGTCGATGTCGGCCACGTGGCCGGTGTAGCCCGGCAGCTCATCCAGCGTTTTGTTGACATAGTTCTTCACGATATATGGCAGCGCCACCCTGACAGCGATCAGCAGGAGAACGACACCGGCCACCATATAAAACGATCTTGTGAAGCGCATGGCAATACAGCAAAACATGGGCGGCAGCAGGGGCTGTGGGCAAGCCGGAGCTGGCGAAAACCCTGAAACTGCAAATGTTTTTACGTATGCGGGGCGGTGCCCGGTTAAACCTGGCGGTGGGAAAGAGAAGTAGGGGAATCAGGCATTCGTGAAGCCCAGGGCTTAGCTGCGCTGCTTTGCCAAGAGTTCCTCCACGTAGGGTGCCAGTTTTTCTGGTTTGGTGATGGGCGCGAAGCGTTTCACGGGCTTGCCGTTCGCATCGATGAGGAATTTGGTGAAGTTCCACTTGATGCGGCTGCCCAGGATGCTGCCGAGCTCCGACTTGAGGTACTTGAACACCGGATGGGCGTTGTCGCCGTTCACATCCACTTTGTCAAATATCGGGAAGCTGACACCGTAGTTGATCAGGCAGCCTTCTTCTATCTCCTCCTTGCCACCGGGCTCCTGGTTCCCGAACTGGTTGCAGGGGAACCCCAGCACCACCAGGCCCTCGTCCTTGTGCTTGCGGTAGAGCGTTTCCAGTCCTTCGTACTGTGGGGTAAAACCGCACTTGCTGGCCGTGTTCACCACCAGCACCACCTTGCCTTTAAAATCCGCCATCGGTACCTCTTTGCCCTGCAGCGTTTTCGCTGATAAATCGTAAAATTCTGATGTCATGCGTGTGGGTATATAAAAAATGGTACAACAGGTTAGACGAAGCGGGCAGCCGCAGGGTTGTTTACCTGCTGTTGCGGCCACAGGCGTGCCGGGTAAAACAGGGGAAGGGGCGTGTGAAACAGGCGCCGGGTTATATCACCACCGGCTTCACGCCGCGCGTCATCTCGCGTTTGCCCGGAGGGCCGGGCAATGCCTCCACCTCAAAGCCCGCCGCCTTCAGGCTGCGCTTAAAAGAGCCTTTGGCGCAGTACGTCACCAGCACGCCGCCGGGGCGGGTGGCCTTGTACAGCTTCTCGAACATGGCGTCCGTCCAAAGCTCCGGCTGCTTATCGGGGGCAAAGGCATCAAAATAAATAACGTCGTAATACGAGCTCGGCACGAGAAACTCTTCCAGCGTCTCGTGTATCTTCTGCAGCGTGAAGTAGGGGATAATATCCACGGGCTCGTTCCAGGGGCTGTTGTGCAGCTGCCGGAAGTAACCCAGCAATTCCGGGTTCAGGATAAACTGCTCGAAATGCAGCTGCTGCACCACCTCCTCGGTCAGCGGGTGCTTCTCCAGCGTGTCGTACTGGATAAAGGCTTTCTGCGCCAGAGCCACCGGGAAAGTCAGGATGGCGTTGAGGCCCGTGCCGAAGCCGATCTCCAGCACTTTTATATCCTTTTTCTGCTCCAGCACATGCTCCAGGCCGTGCTTGATAAAAACATGCTGCGACTCCTGCAAGGCTCCATGCACGGAATGGTAATGCTCATTCAGGTCGGGCACAAAAAGGGTATTTGAGCCGTCTTTTGTCTGTCGTATTTCGAGGTGCATCTTTTTTATGTTACTTTACAAATGTACGCATTGTACGAGGCTGTCTGCAATAGCTTGCAGCGGAATATGCTACTATTTTCATTTTAAACAGCACTGCTGAGTGGCCAAATGGGTAAATTGCCGGAGGGCGGTTGATTTTTCGCACCCGATCTCCAACCATCGGGCTGTTTACCCATACACGTATCAAGCCGTTTCGCCCTTAAACTAATTATATATATGGCAAGAGTAAAGGTAGACATACCGGCCCATGTGCACTTCGAGGCGCATATTCCCATTCGCATCACCGACCTGAACTACGGGGCCCACCTGGGCAACGATGCCCTGCTCTCGATGCTGCACGAGGCGCGGCTGCAACTGCTGAAGCGCTTTGGCTACGATGAGATGAACATAGGCGGCGCCAGCCTGATCATGGCTGATGTGGCGATCAGCTACAAGGGCGAAGCCTTCTACGGCGACACGTTATATATAAAAATGGCCTTCGATGAGCTGGACAAGTACGGGTTCGACATCACATACCACGTCCTGAACCAGCAGGGCAAAGAAGTGGCGCGCGCCAAAACGGGCATGCTGTGTTTTGATTACAAGGAACGGAAGCTGGCGTCGCTGCCCCAGGAAGTCAGGGCCAAAATCGAAAGCAACGCCTAAAGGAGATATAAAGCGGGGGTGCAAAGCAGAGGTTTTAGCCGGAGGTCAGCGTTCTGCCGCTCTTTGCCCCTTCAGGGATTGAATTTAATGATGCTTTAGTTAAATTGAACAGCAGACCGACCCCGTGTACCAAACGTACACAAGAAATGCCCGCGTTTCGGCGTAAGGGAGTAAGGAACTTAGTGAATTGCCAAAGCATGATGCGACTGATCAGACACCTATTGCTGCTAACAATCCTGCTCCTGGGCTCCTGCGTCACCCCCAAACAGGTGAAGAACTACCTGGCCAAAGAGAAGAACAAGCCTGCCGCCGAAGCCATCGTTACAGAATGGCTGGAGCGGAACAGGGCGTGGTACGCCGCCAAAGCCGCCAAAGATTTTCCGGCCGGGGAGCACCCTGCCATTGCCGACACCGCTACCACAGCGGAGGAAACCGCCGTCGCACCGGCTGAAATACTGCCTCTGCCTCCCACCCGGAAAAGTGATCCTGTCGCTGCCCCCCCTGAGAAGACCCGGCCAAGAACAGCTCAGAAACGAAGCCCTGCGGTGGAATACCCAGATATGTCCGGCTACGAGAAGACGATCAGGGAAAAGGACCTGGTAATACAGGAGAGCACGGCAAAACTGGGCGCCGCGCGCGCAGCACTGCGCGAGGAGCGGCAAGCGCACGGCGCGACAAGGCAACAGTTGAAGGCCACAGCGGCAGACCGCGACTATTACAAGGAGAAGAACCGCAAAAAAGTGTGGGCGCTGGTGGCAATGGGGATTTTTGCCGCGCTATATATTATCTTCAAAGTGGCTGCATCCCGGGTGCGCACGTCATAGCTGCTCGTTGTGCTGGCGCCCAGGCGGTAAAAGCGAGGAGGTAATAAAAAGGCGCTTCAGGGATTTTCGGCGATAAGGCGGGGCGGCGGTGAACGAAAGCCCTTTAATTATGTTTACCTTTGTGGGGGTAAAAGCCACGAATGGCACCGTTTCCCGCAACACTTCGCATGCAATGCGAAGGCGAAACCGGGATCGGTATATACAGGTCGATCGACCACCCGATTAATTTTTAGTGATACAGAACGGTACGTTTGCATATGACGCTGATTGCAGATATAGATATATTGAATAAGAAAGACATCCGGAAGCTGACGCTGGACGACCTGAAGGCGTGGCTGGTGGAGCAGGGGGAGAAGCCTTTCCGGGCGAAGCAGGTGTACGAGTGGCTCTGGAAGCACGCGGCGCAGTCGTTTGCCGAGATGAACAACGTGAGCCTTGCGCTGCGCGAGAAACTGGAGCAGCATTTCGCCATCAACGGCGTGCAGGTGGCCACGCAGCAGCTGAGCAAAGACGGCACCATCAAGTCTGCTTTCAGGCTGTATGACGCCAACATCGTGGAGGGCGTGCTGATTCCGCACAACGAGCGCAAGACGGCCTGCGTCAGCAGCCAGGTGGGCTGCTCGCTTACCTGCAAGTTCTGCGCCACCGGCTACATGGACCGTGTCCGCAACCTGGACGCTGCCGAGATATATGACCAGGTGGTGCGCATCAACGAGCAGAGCCTGAAGCAGTACGGCGAGCCGCTGAGCAACATCGTGTATATGGGCATGGGCGAGCCGCTGCTGAACTACGCCAACGTCATGAAGAGCATCGAGCGCATCACGGCGCACGATGGCCTGGGCATGGCCGCCCGCCGCATCACGGTGAGCACGGCAGGCATTGCCAAGATGATCCGGAAGATGGCCGATGACGGGGTGAAGGCGAACCTCGCGCTGTCGCTGCACGCGGCAAACGACGAGAAGCGCAACCAGATCATGCCCATCAACGAGACCAACTCGCTGGAGGCCCTGACGGACGCGCTGCGGCATTACCACGAGGTGACGGGCCGCAAAGTAACGTACGAGTACATCGTGTTCAATAACTTCAACGACACGCTGCAGGATGCGGAGGAACTGCTGCGCTTTTCGAAGATCATCCCTTGCAAAATCAACCTCATCGAGTACAACCCGATTGAGAACGCGGATTACGAGAACACCAATGAGGACCGCTGGCAGGACTTTATCTACTACCTCGCCGACCGCGGGGTGCAGGTGAACGTGCGCCGCAGCCGTGGCAAGGACATTGACGCCGCCTGCGGGCAACTGGCCGTAAAGGAGAAGCAGCCCGCGTAAAGCAGTCGGCTATATATAAAAAGAGCGCCCTGCCATATATGGCAGGGCGCTCTTTTTATATATAAGCTCCACGGGTTGGCATATGTTGCATCATGCCTTCGGTTCGAAGCGGCCTTGTGGCCTTGGCCGTCCACTGCTGGTGTCATGCGGCTCGTCGCGCACCTCGCGCATCTCCACGAACACCGCGTGCGCCTTCGGCCGGATGTGCTGGCCAAACTTATCGGCGTACTGCTGTGCCAGTTCTGAGCCGAAGAAGATGATCAGCGACGAATAATAGATCCAGACCAGGATCACGATGATGGAGCCTGCGGCACCGTAGGCCGAGCCCGGGTCGCTGGTGCTGATGTAGAAACTGATCAGGAACTTGCCCAGCGCAAAGAGCAGCGCCGTGACAATGGCGCCCACCCAGACATCCTTCCAGCGGATGGTGGCATCCGGCAGGTACTTATAAATCAGGGCAAACAGCACGCTGATGATTCCCGCCGATAACACAAAATCAAGCAGGCGGATAAAAAAGACGCCTATACCGGGAATGATGCTGGTGAGGTAATCGCTGAGGATGGAGATAACGGTGCTCAGCACCAGCGAGACCAGCATCAGGAGCGCGATGCTCAGCACAATGCCGAAGGAGAACAGGCGCACTTTAAGCATTTTCACGATGCTGTTGGTCGGCTTCGGCTTCAGGTTCCAGACGCTGTTCAGCGACTCCTGCAGGGTGGCGAAGAAGGTGGTTGACGCGAAGATCAGCACCCCTATGCTTATCCAGAAGGCTATGCCGCCCGACTCGTTTGTGGCCGCGTTCTGCACAATGTTTTCCACTTCCGTGGCGGCCCCGGCCCCAATGGCGGCTTCTATCTGTTTGGACAGCTCCCCGGAGACGGCTTGCTCGCCCCAGAAATACCCTGCGGCCCGGATAATGATGATCAGGAGCGGAGGGATAGAGAAAATTGCGTTAAACGCCAGCGCCCCTGCCAACCGAAATGAATTGTTATCCATAAACTCGGAAGCAGAAGTCTTGAGCAGGGAAAATATACTACTTACATTGATTTCAGCCATACCATTGCCTGTTGCTTTGTTTGTTTTCCAGACACAACCTTCTGATACGGCTTCCTTTTTATATAGGTTAATACACAGCCCTGGCGAAACGTGCGATAATCTGGTGCAACAGGGCTATCCGCGCCATGAAGGGCAGATGTCAGGCTGCGGATATTAAAAGTTATATATGCAGCGGGCTACGCGCGCTCGGTGCAGGCTTTCGTTGCTTCAGAATATTATTGTGCAGGAGGCCCGGCTTCGCATACCGGCCCCTGCTGAGACCTCTTTGCTGAGAGGCTGGCGTTAGAACGCTACAACTTGTCCACGGTGGCGGTCAGGGTGCCGGTAGCGTTCACCACGGCTTTGATGCCCTCCGGAGTCAGGTAAATGTTTTCAGGGACGATATCCTGTATGCTGCCGCGCAGCAACAGCGACTCGTGCACGCGTGCCTGCTTGTCGAGTGTGGCCTGCAGCATTTTTTTGGTGTTGTTCAGCTGCTGTTGCACCGGTATGTTCACCTGCTGCTGGATTATATCGATAAACTTGTTTTTGGCCATCCAGCTGGCAGTGTTCAGCAGCTTGTCTCTGGTGTCCAGGTCGTAGTCCACGTCGCGCACCCTGATGGAGCCGGTTGCGGCATCGTAGTAGGGCGTGCCGCGCAGGTATATTTTCCCCGCCAGCTTCTTCGTGAAAAGCCCCGCCTTGGTCTTGCCGTCTATGTCCAGCATCAGCACCAGCTGCTCCCCGCTGGGCGTCATGGCCGCATCTTTTATCGTCACCTCACTCTTCCCGTCGTCAAATTTATAGGTCTGGCCAGCCACCTGCCCGTGCAGCAGCTGGCTGGCCTGCGCGTATGGTGTCACAGTCGTTAAACCCACCTGGATGTCATCTGAAAGGCGCCTGTCTATGATCAGCCTCGGCAAGTGTCTGTTCAGCTCCACCTGGGGCCTGCCATCTGTTGTTACGGTTATATAGGATGTGATGCCGAGGCGGGTGCTCAGGCTGCCGTCCCGGGCATGCAGCGGCGCCATCCGCACTTCCTGCGGCACCACCGTGAGCCAAGCGTCCATGGCCTCGTCCAGCTTCACGGGCTCCTGCAGCAGCACCCAGGCGTCGGCCACATATTTCTTCATGTTGAGGTGCTGTTGCAGCTCCTTGTCCAGCTGCTTGGAGAGGACACCCATCTGCTGGCGCAGGGCCGGCTCCACGAAGCGGGCCAGGCCAATCCTCAGCGGGCCCAGTTCGATCGTCGGTTTAGTGCTGCCCCACTCGAAGTCGCCGCTCGTGACGGTGCTGATGCGGTAATCCTCCGTCAATCCGATTGTGCTCTCCGTTTTGATGACCATGTCGAAGCTGGTGTCCTCTGTTTTGTCGATGGCGGGGCACAGCTTGCACGGGTCCCATTTCCAGCGGCCTTTGGCATATATATGCAGCGGCACACTGAAGTAGATTTTGTTCTGCCCGGCGCTCACGGTCATCCGGCCCTTCTTCGTGACGGTGACGGCCACGTTGTCGTCGTTCAGGTTTGTGTCTTTATAGAGCACCCCGGCCACCTCCTGGTTCAGCCGGCTTTCCAAGGCGGCGATAGAAACGGAGATGGGCACCGTAATGGAGGAAAGCTGCGGTTTATAGAGAGGCGCTGCCGAAGCGGCGGCGGCAGGGGCCTCCGTATGCAGTTTTTTTGTGCTGGAGCAGCTTTGCAGGGTATAGCCCGAGGTGAGGGTAAACACCAGGAGGGCAAATAATTGTAGGGTCGGTTTCTTCACGGATCCGCTGAATTTCAAAAAGTGGCGCAAGTTACCACACCTTTTTCATATCAGCTATAGCGGGCAGACCAAATACCGTAAATTATAGAGCTGCCGGCTATCTGAGTTGGTCGAGCAGGGCCTTTATCCCTTCTTCGGTTGCCACCACGCCGCACTCGCGCAGGGTTCCGTCGCGGTAGGTGGCAAAAAACGGGGTGCCCGTCAGCTTCACCTCCTGGCTGGAAACCGGGTTCTCAGAGGCGTGCATCCGCACGAACGTAACATCGCTGTAAGTGGGGTCGGAAGAGAACCTGGTGAAGCAAGGGGCCAGTTGCCGGCACACAGCGCAGGCCTCGTCCACGAATTTTACGATTACCTTCTCTTTCTCAAATATCAGCTGCCTCAGTTCGTCGTCGTTCGATTCTTTGATGGTCATAGGCATCGGGTAAAAGGTGTGTTCATGCTCTCAATATAGACGGGTATGAAGAGGGTTTGTTTTGAGGAGGCGCTGAAACCAAAGCCAACTGGTTTTGCAAGGCGCTATTTGCCCTATCCGGTATATAGAACTCAGGTAGCGCCCAGCATCCACGTTTTAAATTCGGGCTTCGCCTGGCGCAGCGCCCTGGCCAGTTCCTGGTCGTTTTTGAATTGCAGTTGCTCCAGCACCCGGTACTCCACCTGCACCTGCACCTGCTCCGGGGCAAATGGCCAGGGCTCTGCGTGCAGCAGGCCGTTTTGCAGCTGCTTTATAAAATAGGTCTCACCGTCCGGCCCTGCTGTGATCTCCAGGGCGCGCTCGCCGGCGGGCAGCTCGTTGCGGCACAGGATCAGGGAAAAGCGGTCGCACCACTGCATGATGGCGTAGGCGCGGTCGGCCTCTTTCCGGCTGATGCCCAGGCTCCGGCGGCTTTCCCGCTGCAGCGCCTGCTGTTCGTCCAGGAAAGTGGCGGCGCTTTTCTGTTCTCTGCGGCGGCTCTCATACAGGAAGCTCATGTGCATGGAAGTGAGCAGCGTGACCCAGCGGCCCTGGAAGCGCACCGCGTGCATCAGGTCCTGCGCCTGCTCCAGGGTGGTGGGCAGCAGCGTGAAGTCGGCGGGAGCACCGGCCGGCGTAAGGCCATCTTTCCCGCGCCAGGTCTTCTGCCGGTTGTCGTGGTTGGCAATGGCGATGATGGTCTCCACCCAGTGCCGGCACTGCAGCTCCGGCTTCAGGTGATATGCCAATTGTGCCGCCAGCACGCCGTGCGCCTGCTGATATATGATTTCCCAGCCTTGCGGCACCGTATTCACGATCATAAAAAAATGTGCTGTTCCTGCTATATAAACTGGTTTTCCGGGCGAAGGTTAAGGAGCACCTGCGCTCTTTTGGTTTTCTTCATCTGAAGGAATGTAATATAGGAAACTCCCCTCCTGTATCTAAAAGGAGGCCCTACACCCACAGGAGGGGCAGGGGTGGTTTAGAAGAAGGCCACGAAGCAAAACGGTCGATGCTACTGCATCGACCGTCCTATATATATGCTTTTTAAACCTAAACCGCCTGCGCGGCTTGGAGCTTTTTGAGGTTGGAGAGCATGTCCGCGGTCATCGTGTCCAGGGTGTAGGCAGGTTGCCAGCCCCAGTCTTTGCGAGCCATGCTGTCGTTGATGCTTTTTGGCCAGGAGGCCGCGATCTGCTGGCGGGCGTCAGGCTTGTAGATGATGTTGAAGGAAGGGATGTGCCTGCGGATAGCGGCGGTAATCTCTTCCGGGGAGAAGCTCATGGCTCCCAGGTTATAGGAGTCGCGCACGCTGATCTGCGCGGCCGGGGCATGCATCAGGTCAAGCGTGGCCTTCAGGGCATCCGGCATGTACATCATGGGCAGGTAGGTGTCCTCGTTCAGGAAGCACTCAAAGGTTTCGCCCTGCAGCGCCTTGTGGTATATATCCACCGCATAGTCTGTGGTGCCGCCGCCCGGCAGCGACTTATACCCGATCAGGCCGGGGTAACGGAGGCTGCGCACATCCAGCCCGAATTTGTGGAAATAGTATTCGCACCAGCGCTCCCCGGCCTGCTTGCTGATGCCATACACGGTGTTGGGATCCATGATGGTGTGCTGCGGCGTGTGTTCCCGGGGGGTGTGTGGGCCAAACACCGCGATAGAGCTCGGCCAGTACACCTTCCGCACCTGCTGCTCCAGCGCCAGGTCCAGCACGTTGAAAAGGCCTTCCATGTTCAGGCGCCAGGCAAACTTCGGGTTCTTTTCGCCGGTGGCGGACAACACGGCGGCCAGGTGGTAAATCTGCCTGAACTTATATTTGGAAACCAGGTCCCCGAGCACCTTTTTGTCCAGCACATCCACGAGCTCAAAAGGCCCGGAGTCGCGCAGGTCGGCTTGCTTAGGCGGGGCAACGTCGGCAGCCACCACACTGGCGGCTCCATATAGGTCGCGGAGTGCCAGTGTAAGCTCAGAACCCAATTGCCCGGAGGCGCCAATCACTAGTACCGTTTCAGGGGTGTTTGCCATCGTTTTTGATAAAACTTTGCGCAAAGTAACTTATTTCGGTGCAATCCTAAAAGTGGCGGCTGTTAGAATGGCAGAAGGCGTGCGCCGTGTTTACAGAAGAGCCTCAGTACACGAAGCGAGATTAGCAACCAGATTTTTCCATCCTTGCACCAAAGCCGCGGTGGGTAGTATAGGGATGGGAAAAGAGCCCCGGTCGGGTTGAAAATTTGATAATGCTGCGCGCTCCTGCGGCGGCGAGCGGAATTTCTTATATTTGTAGAGGGCGCGGGCGTTTTTACGGGAGAGCGCTGCATATATGCCCGAAGCCCGTAACTTTGCAGGGCAAAAGCAGGTAGGCAAAGCCTTTACAGCATGACGTTCGAAGAATACCTGATAAAGAAGCGAGTGAACCGGGCGGCCTTCGCAGCCGGCGAGCCGGCGCGCTATGCGGCGTGGCAGGAGATGTACGCGCAGATGCACCAGAACAGCTTTTATATAGCCGTGAAAATGCAGCTCAATAACGTGCGCCTGCGCTACCACCTGGCAGAGGAGGATATCCCGAAGCCTGCGCCGGCTACAGCCACAGAGGCACCGCGGCCTGCCGCCCGAAGGGCAATGCCCGCCCGCCCTGCTGCCCCTGCGCCAGCCGCTCCGCCCGAAGCAAACGTTCCACAGGAAACATCTGAAGAAAAAGAACTTAAGCCAAAACCAAGGCCGGTTATCAGGCGGCCGGCCACACGCCAGGAACCAGCTGCTGAAGGCGAGGCTCCCGCGAAAGCAGCAGAAGAACAGGCTGCGGCACCAGCTGCCCTAGCAAGGCCGGTTGTCAGGCGGCCTGTTATACCCAAGCCTGCCACGGAAGATGCGCCTACGGCAGAAAATGATGCCACGCCACCTGCAGCAGGAGACAAGCCCGCTCCAAGGCCAAGGCCGGTGATAAAAAGGCCGGCGGCGCTACAGCCACCGAAGGAGGAGGAAAGCGGGGAAGAGGCCAGTGCCCCTGCTCCGGAGCAACCCACGACAGAAAGTGCACCGGCTGCCCCTGCTCCGCGCCCAAGACCCGTGATGAAGCGGCCCGCGGCTTTGCAGAAGCCACCGGAGCAGGTAACTGAACCTTCAGAACCCGCGCCAGTCTCTGAAGATGCGCCTAAACCGCCCCGCCCGCGGCCGGTCATCAAAAGGCCTGCTGCGGCGCAGCAACCTCTGGAGGAAAAGCAGGAACCACCACAGGCAACAAAGGCAGGGGAGGCTCCCGCTGTAGCGGAGGAAGCCCCCCGGCCGCCCCGGCCGCGGCCGGTGATGAAACGCCCGGCGGCGCTGCAGAAGCCACCTGCCAAGACACCCGCGCCGGAAGACACGCCTACCGCGGCGCCGGAGGGTGCGGCAGCACCGGACCAGCAGCCGAAGCCACCGAGGCCGCGGCCTGTTATCAAGCGCCCCGCGCCCCCGGCACAAGCTGCAGGGGAGAAGGAGGAGCCGACTACGCCGCCTCCGGCACCGGAGGCCCCTGAAGAGCCGCAGCAGCCGAAGCCGCCGCGTCCTAGGCCCATCATGCGCCGCCCACCGCCAAAGCCGGAGGAAGGCGCTTAGCAGTTTATATCATAGCGAAAAACGAGTAACGAAAAACGATCAACGAACATATGTACGAAACTTTAAAAGCAGACCTGGAACAGCAACTGGCCGAGATCCAGGAGGCGGGTTTATATAAGAAAGAGCGCATCATCACCACACCGCAGGGGGCTGACATCGACACGACGGTGCAGCAGCATGTGCTTAATTTCTGCGCTAACAACTATTTGGGCCTGTCGGCGCACCCGCGCGTGATAGAGGCAGCGAAAGAGGCCATCGATACCCACGGCTATGGCATGAGCTCCGTGCGGTTTATATGCGGCACACAGGACATACACAAGGAACTGGAGCGCAAGCTCTCCGAATTTCTCGGCACCGAAGACACCATTTTATATGCCGCCGCCTTCGATGCCAACGGCGGGGTGTTTGAACCGCTCTTCGATGCGGAGTCGGCCATCATATCGGACGCCCTGAACCATGCCTCCATCATAGACGGCATCCGCCTGTGCAAGGCCCAGCGCTTCCGCTACGAGCACAACAACATGGCCGACCTGGAGGCGAAATTGCAGGAGGCGCAGGGAGCGAAGCACCGCATTATCGTAACTGACGGCGCTTTCTCGATGGACGGCACCGTGGCCCAATTAGACAAGATTGTGGCCTTGGCACACCAGTACACGGCCCTTGTGATGATTGACGATTGCCACAGCTCCGGCTTTATGGGCAAGACCGGCCGCGGCACGCACGAGTACCACCACGTGATGGGCGAGATCGACATCATCACCGGCACGCTGGGCAAGGCACTGGGCGGCGCGATGGGGGGCTTCACCTCCGGCCGCAAAGAGATCATTGAGATGCTGCGCCAGCGCTCGCGCCCCTACCTGTTCTCCAACTCGCTGGCGCCGTCCATTGTGGGGGCCTCCATCGCGGTGCTCGACCTGCTGAGCTCCACCACGGAGCTGCGTGATAAGTTGGAGTGGAATACGAAGTATTTTCGGGAGAAGATTACCCAGGCCGGTTTCGACATCAAGCCAGGCGACCACCCGATTGTGCCCGTCATGCTATATGACGCCCCACTGGCGCAGGAGTTCGCGGCCCGCATGCTGGACAAAGGCATCTACGTGATCGGTTTCTACTACCCGGTGGTGCCAAAGGGGCAGGCGCGCATCCGGGTGCAGCTCTCGGCTGTGCATGACAGGGAGCACATCGATAAATGCATCCACGCTTTCGTGGAAACAGGCAAGGAGCTTGGCGTGGTGAAATAGGCGATACTGCCGCCGAAGCTGAAGCAAAGCCGCTCCCGGATTTGGGAGTGGCTTTGCTATTTTATATCTTGAACCTGCAAAACAGTGAGGGCACAGCGATGAACAATATAAAGATCAAACCGGGGCAAATGTTGATAGGCACGGTGCTGTCGTGGCTGGTGGTCTCTTTCCTGGCTTACTCTACCGCAGGCATGCGCGGCGAGGCATATATAATCGGCACACTGTTGCAGATCACGTTCTACTTCTCGCTGCTGCTGTCGGCGGAGGCTTATATCAGTATGCTGCTAAACCCGCAGTGGACGCGCGTGAACTTCGGCATGGTGCTGCTGCTTTGCGCCCCTGCGCTGCTTTACCTGATGTGGTTCGTAGGCGAGACGCTTTTTTAACCGACAAGCAGCCAACCCTCCCATGGACCTCTTCGAACACAACCCCCTTATCACCTTACTGATCGCGCTGAATTATGCCTTGGTGGCCGTTTCGCTGGTGCACCTCATTTTCCGGACGAACTACACCGTGGGGCAGCGGCTTACCTGGGTGGTGGTGCTGTGGGTGTTGCCGGTGCTGGGGCCTGCCGCTTACTGGTTCTTCCGGCTCCGGGGAGATTGATGTAATCCCCGTATGCTGTGCATGCATATACCTGTCGCCCAAGTAAACGATCCTCCTTCATCCTGTCGCTTCTGCGGCTTTCGTGTTGCTGTACTATATAGCCGCGTTCACTGCCGCTTATATCCTTCCTCAAGGGGAAGCATAACATTTCTGAAAACTGTACCGGAAGGGATGGGGGCTGCAAGTGCCTTTTGTTGGGGCGCGGGCTTATTGGCTGTGCTACCTCCTGCAGCGCCTTGACAGGGAAGGCTATATATAACCGATCCGGGAGGCAATATCCTGCTAAGGCCTCACTGCCTACGCTGCACTGGCTGATTTTTCGGAGGCCGGGGCTGGTGCGGCGCGCTGGTCTGTGTCGAACAGGAACTGGTTCAGTTTGAGGCGCAGGTCAGCGGAGGAGAGGTTGCGGTAGGCTTCGCCGTTGCGTACGAGGGCAATCTGGCCCGTTTCCTCCGACACCACCAACACTATGCTGTCTGTGATCTCGGTGAGGCCAATGGCAGCCCGGTGGCGCAAGCCCATCGAGGCCGGAATGTCCTGGTTCTCGGAGACAGGCAGGATGCAGCGGGCTGCCTTGATGCGGTTGCCCGAGATGATGACGGCCCCGTCGTGCAGGGGGCTGTTTTTGTTGAAGATCGCCATCAGCAGGCGCTTTGAGATCACGGCATCGATCAGGTCGCCTGACTCGGCGTAGTACTTCAGCTCAGAGCTTTTGGAGAAAACAATGAGGGCGCCGGTGTTCTTGCCCGCCAGCGACTTGGCCGCTTCGATAAACGGCGTCAGGCTGAGCTTCTCGGCCTGTTCGCGGCGCCACGGGAAACCCCGGAAAAAGCGGTCGTTGTTGAAGGCGGTGGTCTTCCCGATCATCAGCAGGAAGCGCCGTATCTCGGGCTGGAACAAGATAATGGCGGCCAGCACACCCACGCCCATAAACTGGCCCAGGATAATGCTGAGCAGCTCCATGCCGGCGGCGCGCACCACCAGGTACAGCAGGTAGATAGAGAGCAGGCCCAGGAAAATCTTCAGCGCCACACTGCCCGTCAACAGTTTGTACAACTGGTACAGCAGCACCGTCACCAGCAGGATATCGATGATATCGAGCAGCTCAATCTCTAAAAAACCTATGCTGAATAAAAAGATCAAAGTATTGTTTTCTTGTATAGTTCTACTGTTTGCTTCGTTTCTTTTACGTCGTGCACCCGCAAAATGGCTGCACCCTTCATCAACGCCACCATGTTCAGGGCTATTGTGCCGGTGAGGGCGTCCGCCTGCGCAATGCCCAGCGTTTTATAGACCATCGACTTGCGCGAGAGCCCCGCCAGAACCGGCAGCCCGAACACGCGGAGCTCGTCGAGGCGGCGCAGCAATTCAAAGTTCTGATCCACCGTTTTGGCGAACCCGAAGCCGGGGTCCAGGATAATGTCTTTCACGCCCAACTGCTTTAACCGCGCTACCTGGCCCTGCAGCTCGTCCACTACCTCCACAGCGATGTCATCGTACTTAGCCAACGTCGTCATGGTCTGCGGCGTTCCACGCATGTGCATGAGTATATAGGGTGCCTGTAGCCTGGCCACCGTCGGGAACATGGCCTCGTCTAAATTTCCGCCGGATATATCGTTTATGATCGCCCCGCCAGCTGCCACCGCCGCCTCGGCCACTGCCGCCCTGAAGGTGTCTACGGAGACAACCGCCTCCGGAAAATTCCGCACGATGGCCTCAACGGCCGGGGCCACCCGGTCCAGCTCTTCCTGTACAGGTATATCGGCGGCGCCCGGGCGCGAGGAGTAGCCGCCAATGTCCAGTATATCAGCGCCATCCTGCAGCATCGTTTCGGCCTTCTGCAGCACTGCTTCTACAGTGCTGAGGCGGCTGCCGGCGTAGAAAGAATCGGGGGTAACATTCAGAATGCCCATCACCAGCGGAGCCTCCAGAGACAGGAGCTTTCCGCGACAGTTGACTGTGGTTTTTGTGCTAAAAAGCGTATCTTTCGCTCCCAAAGTTGGCATATACGTCTGTTGATTTTAAAATTAAAGCTAAAAACTTGATTAATCAAACACTTCAGGAATATGATCTGGTAGTGCAGCGCTGCAAAGACACCTTTGTGAACAAAACGAAGGATTATGGCACCGCCTGGCGTATATTGCGGCTCCCTTCCATCACCGATCAGATCTTCATCAAAGCCCAGCGGATCCGCTCCATTCAGGAGAAGGGAACGCAGCTGGTGGCGGACGATATCAACGGGGAGTTTGTGGGCATCATCAACTACTGCGTTATCGCGCTGATGCAGTTGCACCTGCCCGCCGACGCGGATATGAATCTGCCAGCCGAGGAAGTGGAACGCCTGTATACGCACCATATAGAAGAGAACATCAAGCTGCTGAACGCCAAGAACCACGATTATGGTGAGGCGTGGCGCGATATGCGCGTGAGTTCCATCACCGATATCATCCTGATGAAGCTCTACCGCACCAAGCAGATCGAAGACAACGAGGGGCAGACGCTGGTCTCGGAGGGGGTGGAAGCCAACTACCGCGATATGATTAATTACGCTGTGTTCGCTTTGATAAAATCAGGGTTTGCGGGGTGAGAAATATACAACCACCCTTCCTTGTCTGAGGAGGGGTGTCTGCCTTAAATAAGGCAGCGCAAAAGCTCTGTAGCTATAGTTTTGTTTGCAAGAGTTAAAATGCATTAGAGGCTGAGGTAGCAGGGGAAAAGCCCCTCCTTAGACAAGGAGGGGCAGGGGTGGTTAGACCCGGAACTCTGACACTATATTAAAACATCAAACAAACAATGAAGTATATAAGCAAGTTCTGCTGGCTTTTTGTAGGGGTGCTTTTCATCTTTTCGGGGCTGATCAAGATAAACGACCCGGTGGGCACTGCCATCAAGCTGGAGGAGTATTTTGAAGTGTTCTCCACAGACATATCCCCCATTTTTAAATCGTTCGAGCCGTACTCGCTGTTTCTGTCCATCTTTTTGAGTGCGGCGGAAATCGTGCTGGGTGTGGCGCTGCTGGTGCGCTGGCAGCTGAAAGCCGTTATATGGGCGCTGCTGCTGATGATCGTGTTCTTCACCTTCCTCACCTTTTACTCAGCCTACTTCAACAAAGTGACGGACTGCGGCTGCTTCGGCGATGCCATTAAACTAACGCCCTGGGAGTCGTTTACAAAAGACGTTGTGCTGCTGGCCATGATCCTGGTGCTCCTGTTCACACAGGAGCACCTGAGGCCGGTTATGCGGCAGGCGTCGGGGGCTGTCATTACCATCATCACGGCAGCCATCTCCATTATGGTGGGCTGGTACGCCTACGAGCATCTCCCATACATCGACTTCCGCGCCTACAAAACAGGTAACAACATTCCGGCGCTCATGCAGCCGTCGGCCCCGCTGCGCTACAAGTACATCATGGTGAAGGACGGGCAGCAGCAGGAGTTTGAGGAGTACCCGACTGACACGAGTTTCACTTTTAAGGAGATGGTGGCGGTTAACCCGGAGGACGGGCCGAAGATCACGGATTTTAACGTGTGGAACGACACCGCCGACTTTACGCAGGAAGTGTTGACAGGCAAGAAACTGCTGATACTGGTGCAGAGTGCGGAGAAGGCCGAGAGGGCTAACTTCGATGCGATCAACAAGCTGGTGAAGGCGGCAGAGCAGCAGGGCATCACGCCCATGGTGATCACGAGCAGCAGCGGGCCCGATTTTGAAGTGTTCCGACATGAGGTGAACCTGGCCGCCCCCTATTTTTATGGCGACGGCACCGTGCTGAAGACCATTCTCCGCTCCAACCCCGGCATCCTGCTGCTGCAGGATGGCACCGTGAAAGGCAAGTGGCACCACAACGACACACCGGATATTGAGGAGGTGAAGGAGTTGCTGGTTGCCGAGTAACCTTATTGCCTCTGGCGCATTTTATAGCAGGAGGCAAAATCATATATAGCCGTTCGCCTTCCGCATAATTTTTCAGGAGCTGTTCTCCTCTCAAATTCATAATCTTTACTTGAAGAAAATGAGAATTTTCTTAATCGGCATGATGGGCAGCGGGAAAACCACGCTGGGCCGGCAACTGGCGTCCCGGTTGCAGTACGCTTTTGTAGACCTGGACGCATACCTTGAGGAGCGGGAGGGCCGCAGCATTGCCCAATTGTTTGAGCAGGAGGGGCAGGAGCGGTTCCGGGAACTGGAGCGGGAGGCGCTGGAGGCGGTGGTGCAGGAGTACGGGCAGGCCGTTATCTCCACGGGCGGCGGCGCGCCCTGTTTCTTCGACAACATCGGCTTCATGAACAGGCACGGCAAAACTTTTTTTCTGGATGTGCCCGTCGAAGAAATTTCCCGGAGGCTGCTGGCTTCCGATTTGCAGGTCCGGCCCCTGTTGGCGGGCAAGACGGAAGAGGAGGTTAAGGCTTTTCTGCTGAATACCTTAAGCCACCGCAGGCAGTATTATGAGCGCGCCGGAACCACCCTGCATGGGGAGAGCATAAGCGTTAAGCTGTTGCAACAATTACTCAACAATAACTGAGGAGGCGCGTTAATAAGAAGGTATCCGGCGCTGCGACACACCGCGGCATTCAAAAATTCAGTAATTTTGCAGCATATAAAGTAGAGCAAAATACCACTATGAAACCTAACCACAAAGGACGCGCTCAGATTTTTGAGAACCCCGTTCTTGAACGACTAACAAGA
The DNA here is from genome assembly GCF_039541895.1 of Pontibacter saemangeumensis. Lineage (NCBI taxonomy): Bacteria > Pseudomonadati > Bacteroidota > Cytophagia > Cytophagales > Hymenobacteraceae > Pontibacter > Pontibacter saemangeumensis. Next base: position 607,343 of record NZ_BAABHC010000014.1, on the reverse strand, counting down.
ACGCATATAGCCCTTCCGATTTCCATTTTCATTGCCATTGCCACGGGCCTGATTTACTATGGCATCATGCATAGTTTTATCGGCGTGCTGGAGGCCGTCACCCTGTTCTTTACCGGCTGGCTGCTTTTCTCCCTGCTCGAGTATATAGCGCACCGCTTCCTTTTCCATATGGAGACGGACACGCCCGCCAAAGCAAAGATACAATACACGTTTCACGGCAACCACCATGATTTCCCGAAAGACAAGGAGCGCCTGGCGATGCCGCCGATCCTGAGCGTTTTCATCTCTTCACTGCTGTTTTTCGTTTTCAAGCTGGTTTTCGGCCAGTTTGTTTTCGGCATACTGGCGGGGGTATTGTTTGGCTATGCTATGTACCTGCTGGTGCACTATGCGGTCCATGCCTATGCTCCGCCTAAAAATTTCCTCAAGACGCTCTGGATCCACCACAGCATTCACCATTACAAAGACCCGAACGTGGCGTACGGTGTTTCGTCGCCGCTCTGGGATTACGTGCTGGGGACGATGCCCAAGCGGTCAAGGTAACGCAATGAACATACAGCTATATAAAACAGAAAGGGAGCCGGTACCGGCTCCCTTTCTGTTTTATATAGCTGTATGTTCTTATATCCGCGGTCCACGCGGGCCTCTGAACTTGCGGAAGAGCCAGAAGAGAAGCACCACCACCAGCACAATAACGATAATGGCAGTATAGGCGCCTGCTTTAAATATGCCTCCGATAACGTCGCAGCTGCTGAGCGTCAGGGTTAGCAGCACGAGCAGCGACATCACGTAAAGTCTTATATTTTTCATTTTCTTAGATGTTAAATTCAGGACTGATCTTTTTTATGAGTGTGGCAAAGTATCGTCAGTCGTTTATATGATAATATTGCCATGTTAGCTATTTACTGGTGCAGCGGCAAAAAGGTTGGGCGTAGGCCGCCGGCAGGCAGTTCGAAGGAACGCCAAAAGTGAGAAACTGCCAGCAGTCCCCTGTTCAGGGGCACCAGTGGGCGGCTGTTACGGCAACGCTCCAGCAAGCTTTGTTGATGCTGCCAATTTCACTTTTTAAGGAAAGGCGGCTGTGAAAAGAAGGCAGTGCAGCAAAGCCCGCAACCCCAGCGACAGGGGCAGCCGTTTACATATAAAAGCAGCGTACAGAAGAAGCGGCCCAGACAAATTTCCCGCCTCCGGAGAGAGCGAAGAAAGGAGCCGTCTGCACCGTTCACCAACCTGAAAGCCAGCTCTTAAATCCGAAGCGGGTAGCCTCCTGCCTGAACATGAAGCAGGAACGGCGGTTACCTTGTATGGTGTTGGCATTTTGCTGCAGGGGGAGTAGGTATATACAGGTTGTAGGCCTCTTATGGGGCCGGGAAAACCTCTTGCTTTTAGCCGCTATGCTTTAAATTTGCTGTTGCAGCGAGCGCAGAATCAGGTGAAATTGTGCGCCGTTCGCGCGCAAAATATCGTACGCTTTTTTATGCTTTGAAATAATTATATCAACTGAATTGTCTTTACGGATTTATATATGATGAACAATAGCAATAACTCTGCAGGCCCTGATGTGGTGTTGATCGGTGCTGGCATTATGAGTGCCACGCTTGGTGTGCTGCTTAAGGAGCTGCAACCTGACCTGACCATAGAGATATATGAGCGGCTGGATATGGCCGCGGCAGAAAGCTCCGACGCGTGGAATAACGCCGGAACGGGCCACTCCGCCTTTTGCGAACTAAACTATACCCCGGAGCTTGCCGACGGGTCCATTGAGACGGCGAAGGCTGTTAAAATAGCGGAGTCCTTTGAAGTGTCGAAGCAGTTCTGGGCCTACCTCATCGAAAACAACCTTATCCAGATACCGGGTAACTTTATCAGGAGCATCCCGCACATGAGCTTTGTCTGGGGCGACGCGAACGTGCGCTTCCTGAGCGAGCGCTATAAGTCTCTCACCGATTGCCATCTTTTTAAGGGGATGCAGTACACAGAGGACCCGAAGCAGTTAAAGGAATGGATGCCGCTGATCATGGAAGGCCGCGATACGTCACAGAAAGTGGCGGCCACCCGCATGGACATCGGCACCGACGTGAATTTCGGGGAGCTGACACGCTGTATGTTCAACCACCTGCAGGCGCTGGATGGCGTATCGATGCATTTCAACCACGAGGTCCGGAAGCTAAAGCGGCAGCCGGATGGCAGTTGGCGGCTTAAGGTAAAAGACCTTGCATCCGGCAACAAGCGTAAAACCTATACCCGGTTTGTGTTCATCGGGGCGGGAGGCGGCTCTTTGTCGCTGCTCGAGAAGTCGGATATACCCGAGGGCAAGGGGTATGGCGGCTTCCCGGTGAGCGGGCAGTGGCTGAAGTGCACAAACCCGGCTGTGATCAAAAAACACCAGGCGAAGGTATATGGCAAGGCGGCGGTGGGCTCTCCCCCTATGTCTGTGCCGCACCTCGACACCCGGATGATCAACGGGAAAAGAGAGCTTCTCTTCGGCCCATATGCCGGGTTCTCCACCAAGTTCCTTAAAAAGGGATCTTACTTTGACCTGGCCCGGTCGATTAAGGTAAACAACCTGCGCCCCATGATGGCGGCGGGCATCAAGAACATCCCGCTCACAAGGTACCTGATAGACCAGGTGCGCCAGTCTCCTGAGGACCGGATGGCTGCCCTGCGGGAATATTTCCCGAATGCCAGAAGAGAAGACTGGGAACTGGAAATGGCAGGCCAGCGGGTGCAGGTCATTAAAAAAGACCCGAAGCACGGCGGGGTGCTGGAGTTCGGGACCGAAGTGGTGAGTGCCGCCGACGGGTCCATCGCGGCCCTGCTGGGTGCCTCGCCCGGAGCTTCTACCGCTGTGTCTATTATGCTGGGCCTGTTGGAGCGCTGCTTCCCAAACAGGATAGACTCCGAAGCGTGGCAAACGAAGCTGAAGCAGATGATTCCCTCTTATGGGGAGCCGCTCGGGGAGGATGCTGCTTTGCTGGAGGAAGTCAGGGAGCACACCAGCGAAGTACTGGGGCTAAAGAATATCGAGCAGCTGCACTAAGACGGGCAAATCAGCGGCTCCCTGCGGTATAGGAGAATGCATCGACGTGCTTCTACACCGCAGGGAGCCCTGTTTATATAGGTCTGATCGTGAGGGACTTGAAGAGTATAGGAGCCTCTGTGATTTCCGCCAACCTGCTTGCAGATGCTTATTCTGCGCTCGCGCGCATCTCTTCCGGCACAGTGCTGGCGTTAAAAAGACGCAGGAATTCTGCAGGGCCAGCCTCGTAATATTCTTTCTCCAGGTTATGCGCCGCTTTGAGGTGCTTGCAAATCCGGGCTTCATTGGCGAAGGGCATCTGGAATCGGATCACATGCTGGTCATCCACCACAAGCGAGCTTACTATAAACAAAGCGTTGTTTCTGTACCAGTGCTTTTTGCTGATGGCGAACCGCACGCTGTTCTCGAAGTAATGGTCGATCACGGTGTTTCCCCTGCCGGTGTATACCTCAAAAAAATTAGTAACCTCCAGGTAATGCGTCTTCCCGTCTTTGGCATCCACAATGGCCCGGATCGCCTCCAACTGCCCCTGCGTAAAGTGCACCACCTGTTTCTCGTCCGGTATGTCCACCACCAGCAGAAACCAGGGAGCGTCTTTGTAAGTAACTGTTACCGGGCGGATCGCCTGGAGAACGGCGCGGCTCTCGCGTGCATTTGATGCGAAGGGGGCCGCACCCGTCTCGCCCTCAGTGCCTGACGAAGCAGTAATGTAGTCGAAATTTTCCTGTGCCGTGGCGGTTGTGGCTGTCAGCAGCAAAGCGAGCAAGTGGAGAAAGCATGTTTTCATAAGCAGGTTCAGGCTTGTGGCAGAAGGTTTATGGAGCGAACTGCTGGCCAGACGGCCTCCTCCGGCGAGGCAAATCACAAGAGTTAAAGCATTGTGCGAATATATAAAATTGTTTATATATAGTTTAATGTATATATAAATTTCTCTCCTGTTACAGGCCTAATTCATGCCCTGTTTTGCAAGCAACCAAGGGCATTGACAAAGTGGCAACTTTCTACCGCAGGTTGATGGGGAGAAGGCAGCGGACTGCCAGGAAAAACATGTAATTGCAGTCTGTCTGCTCCCCGGCAAGATTAAAATGATAGGCGGAGGAAAATAGCCGGACGTTTGGGTGCGAAATATGCAGCCAGCCAGTACCTGGTTTGTATATTTGGGAAGGGTATATGGGTGCTATGCTTCTGCTTCCATGCTTGTTTAACCAGAAAAAGATGTGGTTTTCCAAATCAATAGAAGAAGTTCTGAAGGAACTTAAAGTAGATCCAAAACAAGGCCTCTCTGACGCAGAGGCGAAGGCCAGGCTGGAAAAGTACGGGCCAAATATACTGAAAGGGAAAGCGAAGAAGAGCATCTTCCGGATGTTGGTGGAGCAGTTGCAGGACTGGCTTATATATGTTTTGATTGCGGCCGTGGTAATCACCCTGTTTATGGGAGAATACGTAGATGCCGTCATCATCCTGGTGGTGATTATTCTGAATGCGGTGCTAGGTGTGGTGCAGGAGGTGAAAGCCGGAAACGCCATCGAGGCCCTCCAGAAAATAGCATCGCCTAAGGCGCTTGTCCGGCGGGGCGGCGTGGTGAAAGAAGTGGGTTCCGAAAGCGTAGTGCCCGGTGATGTGCTTGTGCTGGACGCCGGGCGTTTTATCGCGGCCGACCTGCGCTTGATCGAGTCCGCCAACCTCCAGATCGAGGAGTCAGCACTCACGGGCGAGTCTGTTCCATCCAGCAAGGACGCAACCCTTACGCATACAGATCCGCAAACTCCTGTCGGGGACCGGGCAAACTCGGCTTTCATGTCCACGCTGGTTACCTATGGCCGGGGTCTCGGGGTTGTGATCGGAACCGGCATGGATACCGAAGTCGGTAAAATCGCGAAAATAATCGACACCGAAGAAGAGTCGCAGACCCCGCTGGAGGTTCGGCTTGAAAAGCTCGGGAAAACACTCGGGAAGCTGGCAATCGGCATCTGCGTTCTGATATTCGGGGTTGCGATGCTTCAGGGCAGAGACCTGGCAGAGATGTTCCTTATATCGGTGTCCCTGGCCGTTGCCTCCATTCCCGAAGGCCTGGCGGCCATCGTGGCCATCGTGCTCTCTATCGGCGTCACCAGTATGTCCAGGCACAACGCCATCATCCGGCGGTTGCCTGCTGTGGAAACCCTTGGCTCTGTCAATATCATCTGCTCAGACAAAACAGGCACACTGACGCAAAACAAGATGACGGTCATCCAGTACTTCAGCACGGCAGGGGAAGTGACGGTTGGGCGGGAGAAGCGCAACGGCGCGACAGAAGATGCGAAACTGCTCGCCAGAGCTATGGTCCTTTGCTCCGACGCCACATATGAAGATGGAGAGGCAACAGGAGACCCGACCGAAATAGCGCTGCTGCTCTTCGCCGATGACCTAGGCCTTGAGCGCAAAGCTCTGAACGCGGCAAACAAACGCGTAGGAGAGTTTGCCTTCGACTCAGACCGGAAGCTCATGTCGACGCTGAACGAAGAGAACGGCAGGTTCACGGTCTATACCAAGGGGGCCATCGACAACCTGCTCAACATTTCCACGCATGTGTTGGAGCACGGGCAGGTGGTGCCGTTAACCGACGCACATAAACAGCAGTTTTACGCGGCCACGGATAACATGTCGGGCAAGGCGCTCCGCACGCTGGGGGTAGCCTACAGGCCGGTAGATTCCGTGATCGGCACTTCTGAAATGGAGAAGGACCTGATCCTGCTGGGGATGGTCGGGATGATTGACCCGCCCAGGATTGAAGTGAAGGCTTCTGTTGAAAAAGCCCGGAACGCTGGCATTACCTCCATGATGATTACCGGAGACCACAAGAATACCGCATATGCCATTGCGCACGAACTGGGGATAGCCGAAAATATCAGCCAGGCCATTACAGGGCAGGAAATCGACGCGTTCACAGAGCAGGCGTTCAGTGAAAAGGTTTCCGGCTTCCGGGTGTTTGCACGCGTTTCCCCGGAGCATAAGGTCAAGATCGTGCGTGCCCTGAAAGCGCATGGCAACATCGTATCCATGACAGGCGACGGCGTGAACGATGCACCTTCCCTGAATGCGGCTGATATCGGCGTGGCCATGGGCATTACGGGCACCGACGTTGCCAAAAGCGCTTCCGATATGATCCTGACCGACGACAACTTCGCCACCATTGTATCCGCCATTGAGCAGGGGCGCAATATTTATAACAATATCAGGAAGGCTGTTATCTTCCTCCTGACCTGCAACCTGGGCGAGGTGGTCGCCATGTTTATGACACTGCTGATAGGCTGGGAGGCGCCTTTGATCGCTACCCAACTGCTTTGGATCAACCTCATCACAGACTCCCTGCCGGCAGTGGCCCTGGGCATGGATCCCGGGGACCCGGATGTGATGCAGGAAAAGCCGCGTGACCCGGAAGAAAGCTTCTTTGCAGGTGGCGCAGGCATACGGGCGGTAGGAGGTGGCCTGCTGATCGGGGGCCTGACGATCCTCGCCTTTTGGTTTGGCTATTATGAGCACGGCTACAGCCCCTTCGATGATGTTGTACCGGTAGACACGCTGGAGAATGCCCGCACGCTGGCTTTCATGACGCTGGTTGCCTGCCAGCTTTTCTACTCGCTGGCGATGCGGAACCCTGTAAAGTCTATTTTCCGGATCGGTGTGTTCTCGAATAAGTACCTGCTCGGAGCCATTTTGCTTGGGCTTGTGCTGCAGTTGGTCGTCATCGGCATCCCCTTTATGCAGGAGGCCTTTAATCTGCAGATGCTCGATGTTCAGGGCTGGGTGATGGTCCTTTTCCTGGGCCTGGTTCCGCTGCTGATAAACGAGCTGTTCAAGATATTTCTTCGGGTACGCCAGCGAAAAGCCTTGGCCTGAGTTCCTGCTGCCGTAAAGTCTCGCGCGGCTGCATTTGCGTTGGCAGCGGCAGGCTAATGTGGGCGTGTGCGTAGGGCAGTCGCATTCCTGCGCGCTAAAAAGCCAGCCTGGTGCCAAAGCCAAAGAAGTTTATCGGAAGCCTCTGGCAGCCGCTTCCTGATGCTGCAGCCTTGCACGAGTCCCCTTTTCATAATTGCTTCGGTTAATTTTACAGAATATGTTTAAAAATAAAAAAGCCACTTAACGATATTACTCGTAAGTGGCTTTTTCAAGCTCCCCCTCCTGGGCTCGAACCAGGGACCCCATGATTAACAGTCATGTGCTCTAACCAACTGAGCTAAGGAGGAATTTTACTATATCAGCGGCTTTTCTGCTGATTGATGGTGCAATATTACGGCAGTTTTGCTTATCACGCAAGTAGGCACCGCTAAAATTTTTATGACAGCTTCTAAATTATTGAGAATCAAATTAAAAAGATTAGTTCTTTATATACAGCACAGAGCCCATTAAGGCTGTCTGGTACTGCCGCAGGCCATATACGGCTGGTCCGCCCGTTACCTCTCCCTGCAGGTTAAACTGTGAGCCGCAGCAGTCGTCCACGATAAACAAGTTCGATGCGTCTACTTTAATCTCTGAGCAGGAGGCGGTGGGGTCGTAGGGGCAGGCGCGCTCGAAGGCATAGTACTGGCCTGCGTTCTGGCGCACGACCAAAAGGCCCTTGTACCCGCCGGGTATATAGGCATAGCCGCCGTCCTGGCGCAGCATAGGAAACAGCTGGCTGTTTACGTTTATCTGCTCATCCACCACCACATCCGGTATGCGTGGACCGGCACCGTTGCTGTCGCGGCAGGCCGTAACAAACAGGAGCAGGAGCGGGAGCAGCGCCCAACGTTTACGCATAGGTATAAAAGCCTTTGCCCGACTTGCGGCCGTGGTGCCCGGCGTCCACTTTTTGCTGCTGTATGCGGCTTGGTCTGAATTTAGCGTCATAATGGAATGCCTCGAACATGGAGGCAGTTACTGCATAATTAGTATCAACACCGATCAGGTCCATGAGTTCAAAAGGCCCCATTTTAAAGCCGCTCGCCTGCATTAGTTTGTCGATGGTTTCTACATCCGCCACACCTTCCTCGAGCAGTTTCAGACCCTCCACGTAGAAATGCCGCGCCACGCGGTTCACAATAAAGCCAGGGGAGTCTTTTGCCATTACGGCAGTCTTGCCAAGCTTTTCGGCCAGCGCCTTTACCGTTTGGGCAGTGGCAGGGGAGGTCGCTGCACCGGAGATCACCTCTACCAGTTTCATGATATGGGCCGGGTTGAAAAAGTGCATGCCCACCACGCGCCCCGGATTTGATATGCCGGAGGCGATCCGCGTGATCGGGATAGAGGAGGTATTGGAAGCAAGTATGGTGTCTGGGGTGTTGATGCTGGCCAGTTCCTTGAAAATGCTTTGTTTCACCTCCAGGCGCTCCACCACGGCCTCGATAATCACATCGCAGCTTAGCTGCAGCGTGTCGCCGGTAAAGGTGAGAAGTTCCAGCGCGGCCTCCTTGTCTGCGGCTGTCAGTTTGCCGAGCGCGAGGCCTTTGTCCAGTTGCTGCGAGGTGGTTTTCTTCGCCTTCTCCAGCACCTGCCCGTTTATATCAAACAGAAACGTTTTAAAACCCGCCTGCGCACAAAGCTGCGCGATGCCCTGCCCCATCGTACCGGCACCTACTACCCCGATTGTATTGATTTCCTCCAGCTGCATGGCTTGATGGTTAGATTGCTAAATGATTGAATAATTATGATATAGGATTATGACTTTACCGTCCTCTTTGGAAGAGAACGACATTATACCGCCTGAAGTGTTCAACTCAAAAGGAAATTGCTATATGGCTGAATTGCCAGCTAGCTGCGGAGCCATTTAACCATATAGCAATACAGCCTTTAGATTACCCCCTCAAACTGGCGCAGGAAGCGCACGTCGTTTTCGGTGAAGAGGCGAAGGTCTTTTATCTGGTACTTGAGCATCGTGATGCGCTCGATGCCCATGCCGAAAGCAAAACCAGAGTACACTTCCGGATCAATGCCGGAACTCTGGAGCACAGCGGGGTCTACCATGCCGGAGCCCCCTATCTCTACCCAGCCTGTGCCCTTGCAGATGTTGCAGCCTTCGCCTTTGCAGATGAAGCAGGTGATGTCGATCTCGGCGCTTGGCTCTGTGAACGGGAAGAACGACGGGCGGAAGCGGATCTGCGTGTCCTGCCCGAACATTTCCCTGGCAAAGTAATACAGCGTCTCTTTCAGGTCTTTGAAGCTCACGCCCTTGTTCACGTACAGGCCCTCTACCTGATGGAACACCATATGCGCCCGTGCCGATATAGCCTCGTTGCGGTACACGCGGCCAGGCATGATGCTGCGCAGCGGTGGCTGGTTATTCTCCATCAGGCGCACCTGCACCGTGGAGGTGTGGGTGCGGAGCAGCTTGTCTTTGTTCTCGCTCAAAAAGAAGGTGTCCTGCATCTCGCGGGCCGGGTGGTTCTCCGGGAAGTTAAGGGCTGAGAAGTTATGCCAGTCGTCCTCCATCTCCGGGCCTTCGGCCACGTTAAAGCCGATGCGCTCGAAAATGCGCACGATCTCCTGGCGCACCAGCGAAAGCGGGTGGCGGGTGCCCAGGGTGTTGGGGATAGGGGGCAGGGTGAAATCGAAGCCGGTGTCTCCTGCGGTGTCGGCAGTGCTGCTGAGCTGCTCCTGCGCCTGGTCGAAGCGCTCCTGGGCGCGGTTTTTCAGCGTATTCAGCTGTTGGCCCACCTCACGCCGCTGCTCCGGCGCCACCTGCTTCAGGTTGTCGAAAAGGTTGGCAATACGGCCTTTGCGCCCTATATAGGCAATACGGAACTGCTCCAACTCGGCGGCGTTCGTGAGCGGTGCCGCCTCTATCTCGTGTGCTATGTGTTGTATGTTGTCCACCATCATATGCAAAGATAATAAATTGGCGCTTTCTGATTCGATTTAACCACTTATGAGTTGGTACGCATACAGGTGGTGCTGGCATGGCAGGATTATATGCCGATCTTGTGGGGCGGGCCGTAGCCTGTCCCTGCAGTAGCCGATGCAGAAACAGCTGGTTCGGGAACGATGCGTACAGGTCGCAACTTGTCCCTGCGAGGGAATAAACTTTTCGGATTCGTGTGAGATGGGTTGCAAATCAGCGTCAGCAGTGCTGACTCCCCGGTTTATATGTTCCTTGCGTTGTGCAGCGGGGCTGTGGTGCAGAAGTGCAGCTGCCAGAGCGTGAAGGGTTTTGCGTACTGTGTATTGCAGAGGCGTGCTATGCTCCGTAGTTTACCGACTCAAACCGGCAGCTTACCGACTTCTATGTCTCGTTTGCCTATCTGCTGTAGACGCGTGGGTCTGTTTGTAGTACATTTGATCATCATCTTAAACAAAACAGGCAATGGAAAATCAGGAACAAAGACCGAAAAACCCCTACGGCGGCAACATGGGAAGTCCCCGGCAGGGCGGGGGAGGTAAGATCATGGCCGGCCTGCTCCTGGTCGCAGTGGGCGTCGCGGTGCTGGTGGCGAAACTCAATATCTTCTTTTTGCCTCACTGGATATTCTCCTGGGAGATGCTGCTGATCGTGCTGGGCCTTTTCCTTGGTTTCCGGCACAATTTCCAAAGGCCCGCCTGGATCATCCTGGTGCTGATAGGTACCGTGTTTTTGGTCGAGGACATGGTAGAGGGCTTTGATTTGCATATATACTTCTGGCCTATCATGCTCATCGGCCTGGGGGTGTGGATGATGCTAAAGCCCCATCGGGACTATCCCCGGCGCTTCGGGCGAAGGAGAGAAGTAGGGGGAGACGCCACCACGGGCACAGCACAGGATCAGGGCTTCAGCACAGCCTATGCCACAGATGGTGCCCAGTCTGGGGAGGAGGTAGTGGACGTGACGGCGATACTGGGCGGCATCAAGAAGAACATTATCTCCAAGAACTTCAGGGGCGGCGAGGTGGTGAGCGTTTTTGGCGGCACGGAGCTGAACCTGACCCAGGCCGACATGCAGCAGCCTGCCGTGCTGGAGGCCACACAGATCTTTGGCGGAACCACGCTCATCATTCCGCCGCACTGGGAAGTGAAATCAGAGATGGTGGCGATCCTGGGCGGCATTGACGACAAGCGTCCTATCCTGGCCAGTGGCTACGACCCGAACAAGGTGCTGATCCTGAGGGGCACCACACTCTTCGGCGGGCTCCAGATTAAAAGTTTTTAAACCGCAACGCGCATGCACCCCTTTCGCATTATACTGGTTTACCTGGGCTGGTCCCTGTTCTGGAGTGCCGTGCAGGCCGCGCTGCTGCTGTCGGTGGGGGTGCGCCTGAGCGCAGCCCTCACCGATGCGCTGCTCACAAACGCGCTGCTGGTGGGCGGGGGGTATGCGATGGGCACGTGCCTGCGGTTCTACCAGCCGGGTATAAAGCAGGGCGCCTACCTGCTGGGGTGGAGCCTGGGCCTGGCGGGAATCAGCATGCTGCTCTTTAACTATTTAGCAGGCAGGATCTTCAGGGCCGATGAAGCTTACCTCGCTTTTGTGGATGCCACGCTGCCGCTCCGGGTCGTGTTTGCCTGGCTGATGATCCTGCTCGTGCTGCTGCTGAACTGGATGTGGTACTACACCCGCGAACGGCAGCAGGACGAGGCGCGGAAGACCGATGCCGAGAAGCTGTCGCGCGAGGCGGAGCTTCACACCCTGCGCCAGCAACTGCAGCCCCATTTTCTGTTCAACAGCCTCAATTCTATCTCGGCGCTGGTGGGGGCAAGGCCCGAGCAGGCCCGCCGCATGATCATGCAACTCTCCGATTTCCTGCGCGGCACCCTCCGCAAAGGCGATCAGCAGCAGGTAAGCCTGTTAGATGAACTGCAGCACCTGGAACTGTACCTGGAGATCGAGAAAGTGCGTTTCGGGCACCGCCTTAGAACGGCTGTTGATGTGCAGAAAGAAGCATTGGAGATGCGCCTGCCGGCTCTTTTGCTGCAGCCTGTGGTGGAAAACGCCATCAAGTTCGGCCTCTACGATACCATCGGCGACACAGTGATCAGCATTACAGCCACTGCCCGCGACCATCACCTGCAGCTGCAGGTGCAAAACCCTTACGACCCCGCCACCGCGCAGCCACAGCAGGGCACCGGCTTCGGCCTGAGCTCGGTGCAGCGCCGCCTGTACCTGCTCTATGCCCGCCACGACCTGCTACAGACCCGGCAACAGGAAAACCAGTTTATCACCAGCATTAAAATCCCGCAGAAACTATGATGAAATGTTTGATTATAGATGATGAGCCCCTGGCCCGCGGCATGGTGGCAGAGTACCTGCAGCGCCACCCCGACATTGAGGTGGTGCAGGAGTGCGGCGATGGGTTTGCCGGGGTGAAAGCCATCATGCAGCACCAGCCCGACCTGATCTTCCTTGACATCCAGATGCCCAAGATAAATGGGTTTGAGATGCTGGAACTGGTAGACAGGGCACCGGGCGTAATCTTCACCACTGCGTTTGATGAGTACGCCCTGAGAGCATTCGAGGCCAACGCCGTGGATTACCTGCTCAAGCCCTTCAGCCAGGAGCGATTTGATGCCGCCCTGAAGAAATGGCTGGAGAACCGCCAAATAAGACCTGCAGAGGACAAAGCCGCCGACCTGAGCGAGGTGCCGGCCAAGCAGCCCGAGGAGCAGCAGCGCATCGTCGTGAAAGCCGCCAACGACATCCGCATCATCCCGGTGAAAGACGTGCTGTACCTCGAGGCTTATGACGATTATGTGAAGGTGCACACCGGCAACGGGCTCTTCCTGAAAAAAAAGACTATGGGCTACTACGAGCGTGTGCTGGACCCGAGCCAGTTTGTGCGCGTGCACCGCTCTTACATTATTCCGCTCGCCCAACTCACCCGCATCGAGCCACTGGAGAAAGACAGCCATATAGCCCTGCTGAAGAACGGCGTGCGGGTGCCCCTGAGCCGGACCGGCTACAGCAAACTGCGCACTGTGCTGGGGATATAATTTAAAAAAAAATTATATATAAATCTGCCGCCTTGGCGGCGTCTTATATACTATCGTATGGCCGGATTTTGCTGGACATCAGGAAGGCTTTTGTCTATATAACACTCCTGTTCATCGACGCTCTGCCCCTGAACCCTGTTCCTGTGAGATCGGTGAGCGATCTGTAAATGCTTGTATTTTAGTCAGAAACAAACATTATAAGAGGTGCTGTGTTAACCATTTGATAACACGGAAACTTTTGAAATGAAAAATGTTTCCATAGTTTTGCTCCTACTTATGGATATGGAAACAGCAGAAAGAACAGAAGCGAAAGATAAGATACTGCAGGCAGCCTTCGGCATGTTCTGCCAGTGCGGCATCAAAAGCGTGTCGATGGACGACATTGCGCAGCGCCTCTCGATGTCGAAGAAAACACTCTACAAGTGGTTCCGGAACAAGGACCAGGTGATATATGAAGCCATGGAAGCTTACCTGGGCAATGTGCAGCAGGATTGCGAGTGTTTCATCGAAACTTCCGGGAGCGCCATCGAAGAGCTCTTCCAGGTGGTGGAACTTACAAAGAGGGTCTTCTCCAACATGCACCCTTCCATTTTCCACGACCTGCAGAAATACCACCCCGACAGCTGGGACCTGTGGATGCAGCACAAGAACGGCTATATACTCGAGAAGGTGAAGGCGAACATCAGGCGGGGGATGAAAGAGGGGCTGTTCCGGCAGGGGCTGGATGTGGACGTCATGGCGCGCATGCGCCTGGTCCTGATCGAGCTGCCTTTTAACCAGGCGGTTTTCCCGCCGCACCAGTATGACGCCAGGCGCGTGCAGATGGCCGTGCTGGAGCACTACATGCTGGGTATCGCCACCTTGAAAGGCCACAAACTGATCAATGAGCTGAAGCATATAAACGAAGAAGAATAACCACTAGCTACCACCAACCTATCGGATTATGAAAAAAAGATTAAACCTGGTCATCGCCCTGCTCGCGCTGTGGGGCACAGGCTACGCGCAGGGGCAGGAGCCGATGCGGCTCAGCCTGCAGGAAAGCATCAACTACGCGCTGCAGCACCGCCCCAGCCTGCAGGCCACGCGCAACGAGCAGAAGATCGCCAAGGCGCAGGTGGGCGAGATCAGGGCCATGGGGCTGCCGCAGATAGATGCCGCCGTAGAGGTGGGGAACAACTTTGTGCAGCAGAAAACCCTGCTGGACCCAAGCGCCTTCGGCGGGGCTCCTGATGAATTAGACCCCTTCATAATCACGCCGGAGCAGCTGGCATCCGGTCAGCCCATTACCCTAACGCCTGCCTACTCCACGCCCGAGCCGCAGCCGGGCGACGGCGGCCTGCAGGCCATTACCTTCGTGCAGCCCTACACCGGCAGTGCCGCGATAACAGGCAGTCAGCTGCTTTTCGACGGCTCCTACCTGATCGGCCTCAAAGCGGCGAAAACATATACGGAACTGTCGCGCAAGTCTACTGTGCAGAGCGAGATTGAGGTGGCAGAGCAGGTGAGCAAAGCCTACTACGGCGTGCTGGTGAATGGCGAGCGCATGGAACTGCTCACGCAGAACCTCATCCGCCTCGACACGCTGCTTTTCCAGACCGGCGTGATGTTCGAGAACGGCGTGGCAGAGAAACTGGATGTGGACCGGCTGCGTGTGCAGCTGAATAACCTGAAGGTGGAGCGCCAGAAAGCGGAGCGCCTGATGCAGCTGAGCGAGAACCTGCTCAAGTTCCAGTTGGGCCTGAACCAGAGCCAGCCCATCCTGCTAACGGACAAACTGGCGGAGGTAGAAGTGGATATGAGCAAGGTAAACCCGCAGGATTTCAATTACAACAACCGCATCGAGTACTCGCTGCTGGAAACACAGCGTGACCTGGCGGAGCTGGACCTGCGCAACACCAAATCAGGCTATCTGCCAAAAATGTACCTCAACGCCCGCTACGGATACAGCGGGGTGGGCTCTACCTTTTCTGATGTCATGGATGTGCGCGCCGGCAGCAACAACACCACCAACCGCAACTGGTTCGACTTCGGCTACGTGGGGGCGCAGCTGCAGGTGCCCATTTTTGACGGCCTGCGCAAACACTACCAGGTGCAGCAGGGCAAGCTGGCGCTGGAGAACACAAAGCTTGGTTTTGAGTCGTTGCGCCAGAGCATAAACCTGGAGCTGGCGCAGGCTTCTGCGGAGATCACAAACGCGTTGGATGTGCTGGCATCGCAAAAAGAGAACATGGCGCTGGCGGAGGAGATCGCCCGCGTGGCCAAAATCAAGTTTCAGGAAGGCGTGGGCACCAACTTAGAGGTGGTATCCGCGGAAACCGACCTGCGCGAGGCGCAGACCAACTACTACGCTGCCATGTACGACGCCCTGATTGCCAAAGTAAACCTGGAGAAGGCTACCGGCACTTTACTGACTAATTAAAAACTACCGAAATAAACTGTGAACAAGACCATGAAACGAAATATCGGAATATATGCCGTGGCTCTTATGCTCGGCCTGGCAGCATGCGGCGAAAGCACCGACAAAGAGGCGCAGCTGGCCGAGCTGAAGAAAGAGCGCGAAAGCTTGGAGGAGCAGATCGCCGCCCTGGAGGCAGACCTGAAGGCCGGCGGGAAAACAGTGGCGACCGAAAAGAAGACGGTGCCGGTAAGCGTGGCCACGATGGCGCAGGACACGTTCCGGCATTACCTCGAGGTGCAGGGCCGTGTTGATTTTGACCAGAACGTGTTTGTGAGCCCGAAAGTGGGCGGCGTGCTGACCAGCATGCGCGTGAGCCGCGGCGACCGCGTTTCGAAAGGGCAGACCATGGCCACCATCGATGCGCAGGTGCTGGAGCAGAACATGGCCGAGCTGCAGACACGCCTCGACCTCGCCCGGATCGCCTTCGAAAAGCAGCAAAACCTCTGGGACCAAAAGATCGGGACGGAGATGCAATACCTCACCGCCAAAAGCAACAAGGAAGCCTTGGAGCGGAGCCTGGCCACCCTGCAGCAGCAGCGCGATCAGTTTAACGTGAAAGCCCCCATCAGCGGCGTGGTAGACGATGTGGTGCCGAATGCCGGGGAGGCCGTGATGCCGGGCATGGGCATTATCCGGGTGGTGAACACGCAGGGCGGGAAGATCGTGGCCGAAGTGTCGGAGGCTTACCAGGCGAAGATAAACGAAGGCGACAATGCCATGGTTTATTTCCCTGACCTGGACAAGGAGGTGGAGATGACGGTGGATGTGGTGAGCCGGTTTATTGACCCGACCAGCCGTGCCTTCACCGTGGAGCTACGCTTTAAGAACGGGAACGACATGACGCTGCGCCCGAACATGGTGGCCGTCGTGCGCATTCTGGATTACAGCAAGGCGGGTGTGGTGGTGCTGCCGGTAAACCTCGTGCAGCGCGACGAGAACAAGGCATATATATACATCGCCCAAAAAGAGGGGGACCGCTATGTGGCGGCACGCAAGGAGATTGAGACAGGTATGAATTACGATGGCAAGGTGGAGGTGCTGAGCGGGCTCTCCGGGAACGAGCAGGTGATCACGGCGGGCTTCCGGGACCTGAACGAAGGGCAGCCGGTGGTGTTTGCGCAGGAAAGCCTCAGCCAGAAGTAAACCACTTAGAAGCACAAGACTATGAAACAGTTTAAGCCAACCAGCTGGTCCATCGATAATAGAACGAGCGTCTATATCATGACCATTATCGTTACCCTGGCGGGGATCTTTTCCTATATAAACCTGCAGAAAGAGAACTTCCCGGACATCGTGATCCCGACAGTTTTCGTGGGCACCATATACCCGGGCACTTCCCCCGCCGATGTGGAGAACCTGGTGACGCGGCCCATTGAAAAGCAGCTGAAGGCGCTCTCCGGCGTGAAGAAGGTGACCTCCAACTCTATCCAGGACTTTTCCATGATCACGGTAGAGTTTAACACGGATGTGGACGTGACGGCCGCCAAGCAACTAGTGAAGGACGCCGTGGACAAGGCCCGCACCGACCTGCCGACAGACCTGGACCAGGACCCGGACGTGCAGGAGATCAACTTCTCTGAATTCCCGATCATGTACGTCAACGTGTCGGGTAACTACAGCCTCGACAGGCTGAAGAGTTACGCCGAGGACCTGAAGGACCGCATCGAGTCGAGCCCCGAGATAACGCGGGTGGATATGGTGGGCGCCCTGGACAGGGAGGTGCAGGTGAACGTGGACATGTACAAGATGCAGGCCGCCAAGGTGACATTCAACGATATCTCGAATGCCATTGCGCGGGAGAACATGACGATTTCCGGCGGTAACGTGACCGTGGGCGAGATGAAGCGCTCGGTGCGGGTGGTCGGGCAGTATGTGGACCCAAACAAGATCGGTGACATTGTGGTGCAGTCGGTGTCGGGCGGCAACATCCGGCTGGGCGACATCGCGGAGGTGAAAGAGGGCTTTGAGGAGCAGGAAAGTTACGCCCGCCTCGACAATGCCCCCGTTATCACCCTGAACGTAATCAAGCGAAGCGGCGAGAACCTGATCGAGGCCTCGGACAACATCCACGAGACGATAGAGGAGATGCAGGGCTCTGTGCTGCCCGACGACCTGCGGGTCACCGTCACCGGCGAGCAGTCGACCATGACAAGGCACACCCTCAACGACCTGATCAACACGATCATCATTGGTTTTGTGCTGGTAACACTCATCCTGATGTTCTTCATGGGCACCACCAACGCTATTTTTGTGGGGCTTTCGGTGCCGATCTCCATGTGCATCGCCTTTATCATCCTTTCGTTCTTCGGCATCTCGCTCAACATGATCGTGCTGTTCGCTTTCCTGCTGGCGCTGGGTATTGTGGTGGACGACGCCATCGTGGTGATAGAGAACACGCACAGGATTTATCACAACTCCAACCTGACCATCGACAGGGCGGCGAAAGAGGCGGCCGGAGAGGTTTTTCTGCCCGTGCTGGCGGGCACACTCACTACCATCGCTCCTTTCTTCCCGCTGCTCTTCTGGCCTGGCATAGTAGGTAAATTCATGCAGTACCTTCCCATCACGCTGATTATAACACTGGTGGCGTCGCTGCTGGTGGCCTTTATCATGAACCCGGTGTTTGCCGCATCCTTCATGAAGCGGGAGCGGGAGCAGCAGGTATCACCGAAAGCCCGCCGCAGGTTTGCCATCATCAACGGGGTGGCGCTGGCCGTGGCGGTGCTGGGCTATAGCATCGGGTGGTACGGCACTGCCAACCTGATCGTGCTGGGGGTGTTGCTGGTAGCTTTGAACAAATACGTGTTCACGCGCATGATCAACGGGTTCCAGAACAATACGCTGCCCCGCTTTATGCGCGGCTACGAGCGCCTGTTGCGCTGGATGCTGGTGGCAAAGCGGCCTGTTTGGGTGTTCGTAGGCATATGGGCGTTGCTGATCCTGTCTTTCTTGCTGATCGGGATACGCTCCCCAAAGGTTGTGTTCTTCCCGGACTCTGACCCCAACTTCGTGTATACTTACATCAACATGCCGGTGGGTACAGACCAGGCCGTGACAGACTCGGTGACAAAGCTGGTGGAGAGGCGCATATATGGCGTGATAGGGCAGGACAACCCGGATGTGGAGTCGGTGATATCGAACGTGGCCATTGGCGCCGGGGACCAGAACGAGCGAAGTGTGACGCCTCAGTCGCATAAAGGGAAAGTAACGGTGGCCTTTGTGGAGTTCATGGACCGGACCGGGGAGCAATCCTCCGCGGAGTACCTCACGGAGATCCGCAAGGCCATGCAGGGCATCCCGGGCGCAGACATTACCGTGGACAAGGAGCAAAGCGGCCCGCCGGTGGGCAAGCCAATCAGTATAGAGGTGTCGGGGGAAGATTTCCCGGAACTCATCAGGCTCTCGAAGCAGGTGGAGGAGTATATACAGCAGCAGAACATTGGCGGCATAGAAGAGCTTCGCTCTGACCTGGAGGACAGCAAGCCCGAGATCGTGATCAACGTGGACCGCGCCCGGGCCAACCGCGAGGGTATCAGCACCGGGCAGATCGGCTCGGAGATACGGACGGCCATATTCGGCACAGAGGCATCCAAGTTCAAGCGCGACGAAGACGAGTACCCGATCCAGGTGCGCTACGCCGAGCCTTACCGCGAGAATATCGACGCCCTGCTGGGCATGCTCATCACGTACCGCGATATGAATTCGGGCCAGGTGCGGCAGATCCCGCTCTCCTCAGTGGCCACCATCGAGTACTCCACTTCGTACGGCGGCATCAAGCGGAAAAACCTGAAGCGCGTGGTGACGATGGAGTCTAACGTGCTGGCGGGTTACAACCCCAACGAGGTGGTGCAGCAGATAGAAGAGTCGCTGCAGAACTTCCAGACGCCGGAGGGTTTCGAGGTGAGCATGGGTGGACAGCAGGAGGAGCAGCAGGAAACCATGCAGTTCCTGCTGGTGGCGCTGGTGGCGGCCTTCTGCATCATCTTCATGATCCTGGTGACGCAGTTCAACTCGGTGTCCAAGCCGTTTATTATCCTGTCGGAGGTGCTGTTCAGTATCACCGGCGTGCTGCTGGGCTTCTCTATCTTCGGGATGGATGCCTCCATTGTGATGACGGGCGTGGGAATTGTGGCGCTGGCCGGTATTGTGGTGAAAAACGGTATACTAATTGTGGAGTTCACGGATGTGCTGATGGGGGAAGGCATGCAGCTGAAAGATGCCATTGTAGAGGCAGGCAAAACCCGTCTGAACCCCGTGCTGCTGACGGCCACGGCCACCATCCTGGGACTGATTCCGCTGGCGCTGGGTATAAACCTGAACTTCTATACCCTTTTCACGGAATTTGAGCCGCACTTCTTTATGGGAGGGAACAGCGCCGCCTTTTGGGGGCCATTGGCCTGGACCATTATTTTTGGCCTCGGTTTTGCCACCGTCATCACACTGCTGATTGTGCCGGTCATGTACCTGCTCAATGAAAAGATGAGAGACAGGCTGCGGGGTAATAAAAAGAAAGAAACAGAGTTGAAGCAGGAGGAGCCTGCCCGAAACGAAAAAGTAAGAGAATATACAGTTTAACGACCTATGCCCATGTTAACTAAAAACAGAGCTATTGAGAAGGAGGTTATCCGTATCATTAGCAAAACGAAGGAGATCAGACCTGGCCGCTTGCAAGCTGATAAGCGCCTTTTCCAGGATTTTGGCTTTGACACGGTAGACCTGGTGGATATCATCCTGGAGCTGGAGAAAAACTTCAGCATCACGATCCCGGATGAGGTGCCGATCGACACGGTGGGCGACTTCATTGATTATGTGGCGATGCATACCATTCCGAAATCCGAATAACCCATCAAGAACTATAGCAGGAAACTATACAAAACAGAAAAGCGGGGAGCCATACAGGCTTCCCGCTTTTTTTATGGTTCTCTACAGGCCATAGCCTAAGCTGCAGCAGCCGGTGGTGCTTTGCCTTAGATGAAGCCTGTAAATGAGTGGTTATGTAAAGTTTGGTCGATAGCGTGCTGTTAATAGATGGAGATACGGAAATCTTTCAGTTTTTTATCCAAGTTTCTGGAGTCGCCGCAAATGCTGTCGAGCAGGTTCCAGAAGTGCGGGCCGTGGTTTTTCTCCACCGTGTGCGCCAGCTCATGCAGGATCACGTAATCGCAGAGCGCGTCTGGCAGGCGCATCAGGTGCAGGTTCAGGTTGATGTTGTTGGTATAGGAGCAACTCCCCCACCTCGACTTGGCATTCTTGATGAACACGCTCTGGTACTCGAACCCGAATTTCTCGGCAAAGTAGGCTACCCGTTGCGGCAGGTGCTGCTTCGCCTCTTTCCGGTAAGCCTCCTCAATGGACTTTCGGATGAACTTCTGCACGTCGTTGTCGCGCACGTCTTTGAAGGCCGGGAAAAACACGTTGATGTAGCCATCCTCTACCAGGCAGCGCATGTCGTAGCGTGCGTGGGTGAGCAGGCGCAGGGTGTGGTGCTTTGTCCTGAACTCTGAGTCGTGGGTATACACAGTCACCTTCTCTTCCTGCTGCTCCATACGGGTCTGGTGCTCCCGTATCCAATCGGCTTTGGTGTAGATAAGCTGTTCTGCTTTCTCGAAACTAATGTGCGGTGGCACGGCCACCCGCACTCCCTTCAGGGGGCGCACACTAATGCTCAGGCGTTTTGCTTTGTCGCTACGCTCAAACAAAACTTTCCCGATTCCATCGATGTGCAGGTTAACGGAGGTAAGACGAAGAAATGTTGAATACACTTTGGCTAAGAGTTAAAGTACAAAATCTCATGCTCAAATATATAGAATTATTTTCTTAAAAAAAGTCTAACTATAAATGATTTAAAAGATTTAATTTAAATTAATGTATTCGTATTGTGCTATATGTTAATAATCCGGGCTTGCTGTAAATGTATCATTATCTGCAGCATCGGCCTGTGAGGCGTAGCAAAGAAGTGCAAAAAGCAACGGCAGGCTTTGTAAAAGCCTGCCGCCGTTGTAACATTATATATAATATTGGATTAACGCACATTTCCGCCCGTGGGGTTCTCGTCGTTGCTGTTTTTCGGGACGCGGCTGCTGTCGGTGGTGGCGCCGCGCAGGGTGGGTTCGTGCGTGCTGGTGCCGGTGCCCTCTCCTTCGGTGGCGTGCCCCTGCGACGAATGGTATTTTGCAGGTTTGTTGCCCTCATGGCTATCCGCAGCCTTTTCTTCCTCAGAGTGGGCATCTGTCTCAGCGTCTGCTGCGTGGGCGCTTATTTTAAGTTTTTTCCAGCCTTTTTTATCATCCGTAGCCATACCATTTTATTTAGATGTCCTGTCGCGGACCTGTTTCCACCTCCCTGCCTGTGCTGTCGCTGTACTTGGGGGTACCCCACGAGGTATCAGCGTTGTGCGGCTCGGATGCGTGCTCCGTTGCCACGGGGGCCACGTTGATCGGCCGCGTCATCTCCCACTCCTTGTACTTGTCCAGCTCGGATTTGATGCTGGTCATAAACCAGGCCAGCAGCGTGGCATCGTCCAGCAAACCGATCACCGGTATCATGTCCGGGATAAGGTCGATGGGCGTGATGAAGTAGATCAGCACGGCCACGCCGCCCACCAGCGTGGAAGACGGAATGCCTTTGTACTCTCCGGCCATGGCGGCTTTGATCATGCGTGTCAGGAGTTGCAGGTTTTCCCACACCTCGCTGGCCAGGGCGCCCACGCCTTTTTTAGACGAGGCCTTCTTCAGGGTGTCTGATATAAGCTCTGCCACCCGCGACGGGTGCTTAAGATATACCTCTGCTTTCTCCAGGATCTTTTTAAAGAATGGGCTCTGCGCTATGTTCCTGCCTTCTTGTCTCTGATTGTCCATATGCTATGTATGCTTGTGCTTTTTATATATACGATAACTGATGTGGCACCATATAATGGTTTGGGTGCAATTTGCTCAAACAATGGTAACCCTTCTATACTTGCTGCCACTATTTTTGTTATGGTGTGGGCAAACAAAAAGGCCCTGGAGCTTTGCTGCAGGGTCTTTGGGGGAGTCTGTAAAGCTTAATTGATGCGGCCGGCGGCATAAAAGTTACGGCTGTAATAGGGCTCTTTCAGCGAGCTGACCATCACGCCGCCGCTGGTGGCAGAATGTATGAACTTGTTGTTTTTAAGGTAGATGCCTACATGGTAGATCGGGCTTTTAGGGCCGCGGCGGAAGAAGACGAGGTCGCCGGTGCGCATCCTGTCTTTTTTCACCCGCTTTACATCCCGGAACATGGAATGGGAGCTGCGGCTGAGGGAGACTCCATACACATCGCGGTAAACGCGGGTCACGAAGCCGGAGCAGTCAGTGCCTTTTTTAGAGTTGCTGCCGTAGCGGTAGGGGGTGCCGATCCAGCCGGATGCCGTTTCCACCAGTTGCCTGTAGTCGGGGTTGCGGAAACGGAGCCCCAGCTTTTTAACGTAATACTCCTCCGGCAGCGGTGGCTCCGGCTTGGTGTCCGCCGGAGGGCTTAGCGCCATCACCCGCACCATATCCTCGGCCGAATTTATGGCGTAGGGAGTAACAGGGGGGAGTGCTTCTGCAACTGCCGCCGGTGCGGTTGACCGGTTCGGGCTGATTTCGTAGAAGTAAGACAGTGCCAGCGAAAGCATTGCCAGCACGCTCAGGATAATAGACTTTGTCATAGGGTTTGGCTTGTATACAGCTGCCGCGGCAGCTTCACAGTTTCACCTTTTGGCGAACAACCGGGCTCCGAAAAACAGTTTCAGCGAAGCTCGTTTGTGCTCCCCGGCGCGCAACTGCGCCCCAGAGAACTGGTAAAAATAAGTAAACTATCCAAAGCGCCCAAATAAAAAAATCGGTATCGGCTTATGAATGTGGCGTTTGTGCAGCTTCCGGCTGTTTGTTTTCGCTTAAAATATACTTAGATGCCTGCTTCTATAGGCGGCAGGCGCGTCATTTTAAACGTTTAAGCTATGAATTATAAAGTCGTAGAACGCTCGCCTTTCGCCAGAATTGCCCGCATGGTGCTTAAAAGCGGAAATGTGGCCATGGTGCTGGGCAGGAGCATACACCTGAGTGGTGTGAGCCGCGACACCTTCCTGAAAGACGAGGGTTGGGTGGCGCACGAACTGTGCCATATCCGGCAATTCCAGGAGCACGGTTTCTTCCGGTTTCTGTGGCTCTACCTGCGCGAGTCGATGCGGGTAGGGTACTATAACAACAAATACGAGGTGGAGGCCCGCGTGGAGGGAATGAAGCACCAAAAGCACATGAGCCCGGCGAAGCGCGCCAGCAACACCATCAGCCCGACAGGTTTACCGCTCCCCGCAGACAGCCAGCGGGAGGAGGGCTGAGCAGGCAGGAAGTTGCCCGTAAAAGAGCAGGGCTATATATAAAGTGTATAAAGATGGTTCCGGCATCTTTTCTTATATACCTTATATATATAGCAGCGGCCCTTTGCCAGATCCTCTGGCTGCTGTCTAAGGCAGAGCTTTCAGTCCTGGTGGGTGCATCTCTTAACAATTTGCCGCCTTGCCCGTTCTTTATCAGAAGACCAGATTGTAAAACACGATAACAAACTTAACAATGGGTGACAAACTAAAAGGAAAAAAGATAGCCATATTAGTAGAGGAGGGATTTGAGCAGGTGGAGCTTACCAAGCCGCTGCAGGCGCTGAAAGACGAGGGCGCAGAAGCCCACATCATCTCTCCGAACAAGAACAGCGAGATCAAAGCCTGGAACCACACTGATTGGGGTGAGAAGTTTAAAGTTGATAAAAAGCTGAGCGATGTAAAAGCCGAAGACTACAACGCCCTGCTGCTTCCGGGGGGCGTGATGAACCCGGACAACCTGCGCACCAACCAGGATGCCGTAAGCTTTGTAAACAGCTTTATGGAGTCCGGGAAGCCGGTGGCGGCCATCTGCCACGCCCCCTGGACACTGATAGAGACCGGTAAAGTGAAAGGCAGGAAAATGACCAGCTACCACACCCTGAAAACAGACCTGAAGAACGCCGGGGCAGAGTGGGTCGACCAGGAGGTAGTGGTTGACAAGGGGCTGGTGACGAGCCGCAACCCGGGCGACATCCCGGCCTTTAACAAAAAAATGATCGAGGAATTTGCCGAAGGGAAACACGACCGCTAGGCGGTGCCCCATATACCTTGCAGTAGCGGCCGCGCCGGAACTTTTCCGGCGCGGCTTTTTTGCCTCATCTACACATTATACCCCTATCAGTTGTTTCATGCGCATTGCAATTTGCCTGTCTGCAGATTCCCCTCCTCGGAGGGGCAGGGGTGGGTTCTATAGAACAGCTGCGTGCGCAGTATTCAGTTGATAATGGTATGAAGTAAGCCATATATACCAACAGGTAAGTCATGCGGCCGGGATTAGCCGGAGCAGCTGCCCTGCATAGGACTCCAGCACCACGACCAGCACCAGGTCCAGCACAAACAGGAAGAGGCCCTGCAGCACCAGCGACTGGCCCCAGCCTTGCAGTTGCTCTGTTTTCGGGGAGTTCCGCGACCGCTCCTTCAGGTAAGCGCCCAGCACAACATAGGCCACGTCCAGGCCCACGTTCAGGTACAGGACCTTCTTATACCATATATGGAGCTTCAGGCTTTGTAACAAGGTTGCCACGGCCGGGTCTCTTGAGAAGATGCTGTACAGGGCAGCGGCGGCGATCATCAGGTTTACGATGTTCCAGTACAGGTTCATCTGGAAGAAAAATTTCCGGCTGCGGGTGGCTTTCGTCAGCTTAAAGCTCCCGACCAGTATGTTGAGGATGGCCCAGCCGCCTAAAACCAGCATGCCTGTTTTTAGTGAAGCTGCCTGCTGCTGGTTAAACGCCTGCAGCGTGGTGCTTTGGGCAGTGGCGGTGAGGCCTAGGAACAGCAGTGGTAGCAGGCACCAAAATTTTTTCATATAAATGCTTTCGTGTTTGAATAGGAACGCACAAAACAGGCGCTTCGCATATATAACGGAAAACGCCGTCCCGTGTCTGAGGCCGGTTGCTAAGGTGCGGAGACGTAAGCGGCTGAGGGTTAATTGTCCTCGGGTTTCGCCACAAGGTCAATCCCGATGTTAACTTCAGGGTAAATTGTCTTGTTGCCCAGCGATTTGTCCGATCGGTATACCAGGCCCCATTTGGTGCGGTCGATGTTGAAGTTGGCCTTGGCGCGGAGCAGCGTGTCCAGGGTGACGCGGGCCGGGAAGGAAACGCTTTTGGTTTCCCCTTTGATAGTCAGGTTGCCTGTGATGCGGTGGGTCGGGTTTTTTATACGCAAATCGTCGCCGAGGGCAGCCGGGGCCTTTGCCTCTTCGTCGCGGGCCTTGTCGCCTGTGCTGTCGAGGCGGGCAATGCCCACCATTTCGAACGCGGCAGTCGGGTATTTCTCCACGTCAAAAAAATCAGCGGAGCGCAGGTGGGTGGTTAGCTTCTGGTTGCTCTCAGCGTCTATGGTCTTGTCTGCGGAAACCGTGTTCGCCACATCCATCACAAAATTACCGCCCGTCAGCAACCCGTTGCTCATATATAGCTCGCCGCTCTTCAGCCTGAAAACGCCGTTATGCCGCCCCGTCACCTTCGACCCGATCCAAGTAATCTCGCTACGGGCTGTGTCTACCACAAAAATGTCTGTGGGGGCGGGCGTTTTCTTATTAACCACGGCATCGGCAATCACCGCCTCGTCGGTTTTAATGGTGGTGTCGCAGGCTGCGGCAAGCAACAGCAGCAGGCCCAACAGTAGCCGGGAAAGTGGGTGTAGGTGTGGTTTGCCCATCATGTTTTATAAAGTGGAACAAAAGAAATGGCAGTCCCCTGTTTCAGGAATACGCTTCAAAAGCAGAAAATGATATAGGGCTACGGTGCAGCCTTTAGAAACAGCGATGATTCATTGTGCCGGGGTGGGTTCACGATGGGGTTTCTCCCGCCGGTATGGCTTCGCTAAAAAGCTACGCCGAGGTACACCTGCACCACGCTGTTCTTGATATCCTCGTTAATAGGTTCTCCGGCCCCGTCTTCTTTGCGCAGGTCCTCGAGGCTGTGCACGTAGCGGGCCCCCAGCCTGAACCGGTTGAGGCGTCCCTCCAGCCCGGCGGCGGCTCCATAGCTGAACGTGTTGTATGGCTTAAGGTCTACCTCCTTGCCGTCCTCTTTGGCAGCAATCATAATGCCCGCCTGGGGGCCGAGGTGCACGCTAAAGTTTTCAGAGATGCTGAAAACCGCCAGCACCGGCACATCAAAGTAGTTCATCCGGAAAGTAGAGTCGTTGCGCTCGTAGCCTTTCCGGGAATAAAGCACCTCGGGCTGTACCGAGAAAAACTCACCGAAAGCGATTTGGGCGAATACTCCGGCGTGGAAGTTCGTGTGGCCGCTCACATCACCCAGTATATCCTTGTCGCTGCCGTGCAGGCTCGCAAAATTCACGCCTCCTTTGATGCCTATTCCGGCGTTGGGCGCGTCGAGGCCGCTAAGCAGGTTGTGGTCCTGCTGCACCCGGGTTGGGCCTTCCTCTTGTGCAAAAGCAGTCAGGCTGCAGAGCAGCAGCAATGTCAGTAAACGTAATTTCATCATAGTTCTGGGTTTTTGAGTGTCATAAATAGGTTGAGCATCCTGCTGCTGCTGAGCACCTCAACCTTAGTAGGATCGTTATATATGCTTATACTGTTTTTAGGGAACATTATGTTGCACCACCGCCACAGCGCGAGCTTGCAAGCCGCCCCGCGCGCTCTTTATTATATATGATTTAATATATGTATAGCTTCCTTCAGATTCCGGACTGCGACTTATGAACTGATATTCTGAATGAAATTACGCGGATGCTATTGTGATAAATAGTAAAACCGCTTCTGCGGGTATTGGATTATTCTTTTAAATGGAGTGGTGATGAAGCGATTGGCGCCAACGTTAATAATCTTAGCCAAATTCCCTTTTTCTGTGGTTGCAATATGAAATTGTGAAGAAAATTGCCTGCTTTTAACCTACAGTTAACATGGTTTGGTGGACAACTATGGGTTGTCCACCATGGTTATCCACAAATGTCCACATGGGAAAAGGTGAAAGGCTGCTGAATTGTGGAAACTCTCCCCACTTATCCACCGCCTGATTTTTGCTGCTAAGGCTCTTAGTTTTTGCACTGTCCGGGTATGCGCATCTTTAGCACGCCCGCTTGCAGTAGCATGAATCTTCAGAACATGTACCGTCCGTTTCTTGTTAGCTTTGTGTTATGCTAAAAATTGCCTGGACCGACATTTTTGCCCATAGCCTCCCGGAAGGTCACCGCTTCCCGATGGCGAAGTACGACCTGCTGCCCGAGCAGTTGCTGTACGAAGGCACCATATCGGCAGAAAACCTGTTCGCTCCGGATCCGCTGCCAGCGCAGTATATACTGGACACGCATGACGCCGCTTACTGGCGGCGGCTCAGCGAGTTGCAGCTCACCGCCGCAGAGATCAGGAAAACGGGCTTTCCGCTGTCGGAAGAGCTGGTGCGGCGCGAGGTAGTGATTATGAACGGCACCCTGCAAGCCACTTTGTTCGCGCTAGAGTTCGGCATCGGGATGAATATCGCCGGCGGGACCCACCACGCTTTCACCGACCGCGGCGAGGGCTTCTGCCTGCTCAACGACATAGCCATTGCCGCCAACTACCTGCTCAAGCACAAGGGTTTTCAGAAGATACTGGTGGTGGATCTGGATGTGCACCAGGGAAACGGCACGGCGCAGATCTTTGCGCAGGAGCCGCGTGTGTTCACCTTCAGCATGCACTGCGGGCACAACTACCCCTTCCACAAAGAGCGCTCAGACCTGGATGTGCCGCTCGCCGCGGGCACGGACGATAAAGCGTACCTGCGGCAACTGAACCACCACCTGCCGCGCCTCCTGGACGAGGTGCAGCCGGAGTTCGTGTTTTTCCAGTCGGGGGTGGATGTGCTGGCGACGGACAAGCTTGGGAAACTGGGCATGACGATAGCGGGCTGTAAAGAGCGCGACCGTGTGGTGCTAAGCCTGTGCCGTCAGCACCACCTACCGGTGACCGTGAGCATGGGTGGCGGCTACTCGAAACAAATCGCGCATATAGTGGAGGCGCACGCCAACACCTTCCGGCTGGCGCAGCATCTGTACTTTTAAAATCGGGTAAGGTTCCGATATAAACCGCAAACGCCTTTGGCGATACCGCCACCTGGAGGTGAAAGTTTGGTTAGTGCCGCGTCTTGAGTTTCTCCGAGCCGTCTTTCTTGTCGGGCAGCAGGATCTTCTTCAGCGTGAAGAATACCACGGGGGCCAGCGCCAGCACGAGAATCACCACCAGGACCAGCTTCATCGCCTTGACCAGAACAGAAATGATGACGGCAGAAATGACAATGGAGGCGGCAAAAATCAACCAGAAGTAAAGCGTTCTTTTGTTCATAGGTATACGGTAGCTTCAGATGCGGGTGGCTTTCAGATGAATATACGAAGAATTACCGCTTAAACAAAAGCAATTGCCACCGGAAGGCCCACATCCAGCGCAGTTTATATTCCTGCACGCCCGCCTGCTGCGCCAACTGTTTCAGCTCGCTGCGCTTAAACGCCCGCCACACCGACAGTGGGGCATCGTTCCGAACCAGGTATGAGCAAGGGAGAACCTTTGTCAGGTACATGATCGCGTAATAAGCCAGCCAGTGCCGGTGCAGGTCGTTGATGATTACCCCGAGGCGGGCCTGCCGGTACAGCTGGCCGAACATCCGCACCAGTTGCGGATGGGTAAAGTGATGGCAGAAGAGGCTGCAGACGGTGATGTCGTAAGGCTGCTGTGCGAAGGTCTCGGAGAAAACGTCGTGCTGCTCAATGCTGATCTCCGGGTAGGCCTGGCAGCGGCGGCGGGCGTACTGCACCATATAACCGTTGGCGTCCACCCCTGTCAGCTCCACCGGTATGTTTTTCCGGCGCGCCCAGCGGGCAATGCGCTGCAGCGTGTCGCCGCCGCCGCATCCGATATCGGCAATGCGCAGCGGTTGCCGCGCCGGCTGCTTTTTCGCCAGCTTATGCAGGGCATCCAGTACCACCTTGTGGCCGCCGAGCCAGTTATTGATCACCTCCAGCTCATATAGGTTCTGGCGCAGTTCCTCGCCTGTCAGCGACAGGTCGTCCATCAGTTCCGGCTCGTCAGACCGCTGCTTTAGCTTCCGCATAATGCACCTTCAGTAACATGGATTCAAGGGTGAGGCCGGGGCCGAAGGCAAAGCTCAGCACCGGTTCGTCCTGCTCTTCGGTGGTCAGGCTGTCCATCAGCTCCTTCAGCACAAACAGCACCGTGGCCGACGACATGTTGCCGAACTCGCGCAGCACCTGGTAGGCAAAGCGGTTGTCGTTGCGCGACATGCCCAGTTCCTGCTCAATTACCTCCAGTATGCGGCGCCCGCCCGGGTGGATGGCGAACAGCTTTATCTCCGACACCGTGGTCTTGAGCCCCTTCAGCAGTCGGTCCGTCAGCTCCTTGATGCCTTTCTTGATAAGGTCGGGCACGTAGGAGGACAGCGTCATCTCGAAGCCGGTGTCGCCGATGTGCCACGCCATATCGCGCTTGCCCGCCGGAGCCAGGTCGCAGTGGAACGACTGCAGCTCCAGGCTGACCTCCTGGTTTGGCTGGCCCTGCATCAGCACGGCGGCAGCGCCGTCGCCAAACAGTGCATTCGACACCAAGTGGTCCTGCTGGGCGTGTTTCTGGAAATGGATGGTGCAGATCTCCGTGCAAACCATCATCACTTTTGCCTCCGGGTTGGCCCTGCAAATGGCGTCAGCGAGTTTAATGGCGTTGAAGGCTGCGTAGCAACCCATGAAGTTAACGGCCGTGCGCTGCACACAGGGCGACAATCCCAGTTTCTCCACCAGTTCTATGTCCAGGCCGGGGGCATACATGCCGGTGCAGCTAACCGTGATGAGGTGCGTGATTTCGGGCAGCGAGACAGAAGTCGCCTGCTTCAGGCAGCTGCGGATGGCGTCCTCCGAAAGCTCCACAGCATATTTGCGGTACTCGTCCATGCGCTGCTGCACTGTTGGGAAGGGTTCCAGCGTGGGGGTGTTGGGGTAAAAGGTGAAGTCCCCGTTCTGGCGGGTATAATCCTGAAGCACGCTATAGCGCTGGCCGATGCCCGACACGCGGTACAGGGCCTTGAGCTTGCGGGTGTCCTGCTCATCAAACTGCAGCGCTGCCGCCATAAAGTCCGCTATCTGCATCTGCGGTATTCTGTGGGCCGGGTTGGCTGTGCCGATGGCGCATATATAGCTCTTCATGTAGTTTTATTCTCCGTTATTGGTAACCGTTGCCTGCGCCCTCAGGTGCGGCCATATGTTCAACACAAATCTCTGGGAATAGTTACAGCTTTCCGCTGCGAAGCAAGCAACGTTAGGTGTGCATTAGTTAACGCTTCTAACTACGCAAGCGCCTGCCTACTAGATGTGAACGGCTGGGGATGCGGCGTCAAAAGGGCTGCCCGTGCGTGCGGCGCATGATAAGCTGCGTGGCAAAAGGCAGGTGCCGCAGCGTGCCCACCGCCACTTCGGACAAAACAGTGCTGCCGAAAAGTTGTTGTACGGTGCGGCCCACCTTTAGGCGGCTTTCGAAATTCTTTTTCCAGCGGAGGCTGTAGCCAGCCTCCAGTTCCTGCCGGTTGTGGCCATTGCGGAAATACTGGAGTACTTGCTCTGTGGCTATTTTGCCCGAGTGCATGGCCATGGCCATGCCGTTGCCGCAAAGTGGCGTGATCATGCCTGCCGCGTCGCCGCACATCAGCATGTGGTTCTCAAGGCAGGTTTTGGTGGCAAAGGAGATTTCGTTGATCACCTCCGGCTGCTCATATAAAAAAGTAGCCTGTTCAAATATCCGGCGCAGGTGCGGGTTGCGGCACAGCACGGCCTGCTCCATGGCCGGGATACTGCCCTGCTGCTTCAGGTTCTGGCGGGTGGTGAGGTAGCAGAAGCAGTAGCGGTTATCCTCAATGGCCGAGATGCCGGCATAACCGTCCTTGAAGTTGTGCAGGGCGATCAGGTCTGTTGGGAAATCATAGGCAATATGATACTTAACGCCGATATAGGGGGAGCGCGCCCTGAAGAAGCGGCGGTTCAGTTGCCGGTCCAGATTGGCGCGCTTGCCGTAGGCGCCCAGCACGACCCTGGCTTGCAATGTGCCGCCGCCGGACAAGTGCACAGCGAAGGCGTCATCTTCGAATACCACTTCCTGCGCCGTTTGCTGCAACATAAAGCTCACGCCCTGCTGCTTTGCCAGTTCGTAGAGGTAGTGGTCGAGGGTGAAGCGGCTGAGGCCAAAGCCACCCAGGTCGAGCTTGGACTCCAGCGTTTTGCCGGTGGGGGAGGACAACTGGAAGCGGCTGATGCGGGCAGGGCTGAGGGAGCTGAGTTCTACCCCGAGCGTCCGAAGGAAAGGCAATACCTCGTTCGAGACATACTCCCCGCATACCCTGTGGAACGGGTAAGTTTTTTTCTCAATCAGCGTTACCTGTCGCCCGGCCCTGGCCAAACCCAGTGCACTGACCAACCCGGCTAAACCGCCACCGATAATAACGACATCCTCTGCCAAAATATTTTATTTTTGTATATGATTTTTATCCTAAACAGACAGCCGAATTTTGGTGAATAGCGTAATTTCAGGGTGTACAATGCAAGAACAAAAAAATGTCCCCCCCGTTCTTAATAAATGGAACAACTTTTGATCATTTGAATAAGACTTTACGACATAAGATATATGAAACAACTTGTACTTTCGCTTTTCACCTGCATGTCAGTGCTACTGGCGCATGCCCAGGACCGGCCGCCTGTGCAGGTACAGGCTAACACCCAACAGGCTGAGAAGCAGAACCCCCTCAATTTAGAATCTTCAGACGAGAATATCGCTATTTATCCGAACCCAAGCAACGGCGTTTTTACCATTTCGGTAAAAAACCTCGATGCACGCACGATAAACCTGAGCATCATCAATGTTATCGGGAACGAGATTTTCCATGAAACGCTTACCCGCTCAGATGCGCACTTTTCCAGAACTGTTGACCTGAACAGCTACGCCAAAGGGCTTTACTACGTGAAATTGGAAACGGACGGCTACAGCACGGTGCGCCGGGTGGTGGTAAAGTAACTTAATCTGATAGAACTTATATAGAAGGCAGCTCCTGCAAAGGGCTGCCTTTCTTTATGGCTGCCCGGGAGTCAAGGCTGCCCCTGCTCCGGCAGAATGGCCCGGGGTATATAGCCGGTCTGGGAGGAGGTGTCGTGCAGCAGCCGCACCTTCACAAAGATGTCGCCTGCAGTATCGATAATGTGCAGTTGCTGCGAGGTGTCGAAATGGGCGAGCACGGTGCCGTCGAAGCTCGGGCGTGCATATAACTTCCCGCTGATAAGCGCCCGCGAAGAATATATAACGTCGTTTGGCAGTGGGGCCGGGGTGCCTGTTTCGCTGGCGATAGTAGCCTCCGCGTTGTCTTGCCCCACAGAAAGGCTGCTGTCGTTGCAGGAAAAAGCAACGAGCAAAGCGGCAAAGGCTGTAAAGGCGATAACGGATCTCATCTGCGGCTGGATATGGCTTGCTACCTATATATGTATTTTTGCAGATAAAGTTGCGCTCCTTGCCTAATTTTTAGTGTAGTGCGCTGTTTTATATATAGATAGCAGGTATATAGATAGCAGGGCTTTAAAGCTTTTGCCTGCGCCTAAGGGGAGTTGAGAATATATGGGCAGCAGGATAGAAGGGAGCTCTTAGCTATTTGTGAGGTTTCTCACACCTGGGATTGGTTTTCTCCGTGCTGTGTAAGCGCTTACCTAAGCCAATACATGAGCTGCTGTACCCTGTTATACCGACCTCCTAAAAACCAGAGAGCCCGCTTTCACCGTGAAAAGCGGGCTCTCTGGCAATAAGTTGTGGCCTCGCCCAGAATCGGCACATCTCCAAAAAACGGCCTCCCTGTATCATACGGGCATCTTTTCAAAATCCTGCTTAAACAATGCTTAAACAACCCGCCTAAATCCCCCCGTAGATGCGCTCGGAGTGGGCGTCGGTCTCCTCCTCGAGGAACTCGTCCAGGTAGTGCTGGGTCTCCCGGAGCGAGGAGTGTCCGAGCAGCCCCTGGAACACCGCGGCGTTCGTGCCCGAGCGGGCCGCCACCGCCGCGAAGGTGTGCCGCGCCGTGTGGGTGGTGATGTGTTTGTCCACCCCCATCAGCTTCAGTATCTCCTTCAGCAGCCTGTTTACCACGGCGGTCTTCGACTCTATCTCCTGGCGCAGGGCTGCGCTCCTTAAAGGGTGCGGGTCCGATGCCAGTTTTCCCGAGAGGAAGGGCAGCAGGAAGGCGTCGGCGCGGGCGGGCAGGTACTGGCCCAGCACCCAGGCCACGCCCTCGGTTATCCGGAAGCTCACGTGCTTGCCCGTCTTCTGCATGGTGTAGTGCACCCGCCGCCGGGCGAAGTCGATGTGGCCATGGCGCAAGAGCATCATGTCGCCTACCCGCGCGCCGTTGGCGAAGAACTGCAGCAGGTACAGGTTGCGCGCGTGGTGCAGCCGCTCCGGCAGGGCCATCTCCTTCAGCGCCTTCAGCTCTGTTACCGTGAGCGTGTGCTTGCGGGGCTGCTCGTAGGTGAGGGGCACCCCGTCGAACGGGTCCGCGCCCGGCGGGGCCAGGCCCAGCTTGCGGGCGCTGTAGTAGACCGTGCGCAGCACCGTGAGGTCCTTAGCCACGGAGTTCGGGGCGTTGCCGTAGGCCGTGAACAGGTGCGAGCGGTAGGCCTGCAGGAACTGGAGCGTCAGCTTCTCCATCGGCAGTGATGGGGCATAGGCGGCCAGCTTGCGCTGCACGGAGCGGTGGCGCTTGAAGTTCGAGTAGGTGCCCTCGCCCGAGGCTACCTGGCGCTCCTTCTCCTCCACCTGCAGAGCGAAGAAGGCTACGAAGTCCGCCTGCTCCGGGGCGTCGCCGGCCAGGTAGCGGGCCTTCACCTGCGCGGCCGTGTAGGCGCCGGCCGCCTCCAGCCGAGCGGCCACCTCCCGGAGCCGCCGGATGGCCTCCGCGATCCGCTCGTTAAAGATGTCAGAGAGCGGATGGCCCGCCTTCACCCAGTTGCGGTTCTCCAGCGAGCCGGACTTGTGCCAGTCCTTTTTGGGCAGGTGGATGTCCAGCCCCGCGTACACCACGGCGCGCGCGTGCGTCACCCGGATCAGGACCTGGTGGGTCTTGTCCTTTTTTGGGCGGGGGTTGAGGGTGGCTTTGAGAGTGGCCATGAGGTAGATGTATTGGCAAACTCTCGCTGCACATTGTGGTGGAGAGCAGGTGGCGAAATGGAAAGCCTATATTCTCCCTGCCAAAGAATCTTTAAGTAATGCCTGATCCTTCAAAACATAACCACAACTAATATAAAATCCTAAGTAGGTTTGCATCATGTGCATGACAGTTTTAAACGCACCTTCTTTCCTGTTTTGAACGTCTATGACTAAATCGTTGGTAGAAAACGTCTTAGGTAAAGATAATTTGTATATAAATCTTTTAGTAATGTCATTGATTTTGATATCCAACCCATAATCTCTTAAAATTTTAAGAAATATCATAGTAGGAGAGTCTATAAGGCTGGAATAGGCAGGACTCGAAAAAAAACAAATAGATCTGATTTCCCAATCTATATTAGTTCTTTGCCTCATTTCAGGGTTAGCCTTACCCACATGGGCAAAAATCATTCTTTTCCTGCCTTTAAGAATAGCTTCAGAAGTCAAAAATATTTCTTGTGGATAATCTTCTCCCCAATTTGATGCAGAAGCAGCATGTGCGGTTTTACAGAAAGCCACCAAATTAGGCATAGAAACAGACCAAGGCTTAATATTTTCTTTTAAATAAGCTGCCACGCCCACTCGCTTGTCTTTAAGATAATCAGAGGGAATCTCATAGCTACTTTTTAGAAGTTGACCCTCATCCGTTTCATCTTTTATTATATTCTTATAAGTGAACTTAGTAAGTAGATCATCAACTATGTCCTCATATTTAATGATCATTTCATTGTCTTCCAGTTCAATTATGTCCAACCCTTCTTTTTTCTTTATTTCCTGATTGAACTGAAGAGCAATGTTATCAATAACGCTGTTTGAAAAATTATTTTCAATTACTCCATAACGTTTATTTGAGCTAAATTCTAACAACCTGCCATACGCTGCTATTGTCTCTATATTAGTAAAGCGCCTCATTAGAGTTGTATGTCTAAAATTTCAAATTCACTTTTGTCTAAATCAGCAATTTGGTATTCTACACCTAAAGGATTAGCGGTTTTTTTTACGGACACCCTGTTTACCCTGGCATTCACCATGTCTTCTCGTATTACATAAATATACGGAGTAAATTCTTCAAAAGAGGCCTTGTTTATCATGTGAACTATCTCGCCATATTGGGACTCTGTAATAACCCCTTCTTTTAGTTTAAAAGCAGCACCTGCCTTCAAGCCTCTCTTATTCGCCTTTATCTTAGAGCTGTCTCTGTCTCTTCCTTTGATGTCTTCCTTTAAACGGCAGTATATATTGTGAGGATTTGAGCTTGGGGGAATGTCAGCGAATTTAGAATGTCTATGTTCGGCGGATGGATTAAAAACAGGGCAACACCATACAAAGTGCTTGCCATGATAATAATCTTGATTTATACGAAATGCAATCTTGGTGTTGGTTGAGTAGTATAAAATATTTGATTCCAACGCTAACTATTATAATAGATGACACTTTCTATTTAAACCTCTCCTCATACTCCCGCCGCAGCTTCTTCCGCTCCCACTGCCAGCTGGCGGCCGTGCTGTCGCCAGGACGGCGGCGGCTTTGAGGAAGAAGAGGAGCTTGCGCATATTTCTATATATCTAAATCACACCGCCACCCGCTGCCGGGGGTAGATGCTCACCCCGCCCTGCCTTGGGGGCGTTGGCGCCTCCGGCCTCAGCTCCCTACACGGTGCGGGCAATACGTGGAAGCCGGTCGCCCGCCCCTCTATCTCCCGCTTTTGCGCCTCCAGCTCCAGGATCCTGGCCGCCTGTATCGAGATCGTGCCGCTCATATCGTCTATGAACTTATAGAGCCGGTCGTTCTCTTGGTACATCCGTTGCAGGTGCGCGTCCACGTCCATGGGAAGTAGGGTTTGGTTGCCGTTCCCCTGCACATTGTGGTTGCCCTCGATCTCGTTCCCCCGAAACACGGGAGCTTCAGGCTTTGTAACATTCTCTTTCTTATACATGGCGAAGAGGTACCCCAACTGCAGGCCGCCTACTGCTGCGCCCGCCACGATGAGTTCGGTAAACATGGTACTATAAGGGTGTTATTGGTCAAGGTCTTTTGATGCCCAAACGTAACACCGGTATTCAGACTAAAAAAGGTAGTTTGTAGCACTGTTGTAACATCGGCTTTTACACGTTCCGATGTTCCTATTCTGCTGAGGCAGTGTGTAAACTGTCGAAATAGGCCGGGGAAACACTTTACACCGCCGCTGGAATTGCACAGTTTCGGCGCATTATCTTTGTCAGATGCAGGCTGGTTTGTAACATCAGGTCTACCCCTTCGATTTTCTTATTTCTTCAGAAAGCTCATACAATTTCTCTTGAAGCTCGAAGCTCTTGTTTCTCCACTTCTCCAGTTCCTCCTTCGCCTTGGCCAGCTCCTGCCGGCACTCCTCGTCCCTGGCCGGTGCCGTGTTTCCATAGCCCTGCACGTTTGCGTTGCCCTTGATCTTGTTGTCGGAGAAGTTGGTGCCTGCTTTCCCCATCGTGCCCTCTCCGGTCAACAACCATTCACCAGAAACCTTATGAGTTCTATCATAGAACAGTATGAGCGATACTGGCACCTCTTGTTTTCCGTTTTCAATCTTTGATAAAGCCGCACGATTCATTCCAGCTCCTTGAGCAGCCTCATCTTGTGTCAGCTTTAACGTGTTTCTTACGTCTGTAAGCCTTTGGTTAATAGTGTATTCTGTTTCCACTGTTCTTTTATAGAAAATATATTTGTTCTTTATTGTAACAATCTATTGTGATGTTCGATAAAAGAACATATATTTGTACTGTACAAACAAAGATAATAAAAGCGATGACAAGGAAAGAAAATAAGCAGCTCTACATGGAGCTTCTAACCAAGGTGACAAGCAAGTTCACCACGGAGTATGCTGACAAGGTGAAAGTCGCAAATCCGGAGCTAAAGTTCTCTACCATCACAAATGTGCGGTATGGCCGGTCTCCGAAATTGGATGTGCTGATTTTCATGATACGTGTAGACCTGCCACATTTCAACATCCCGGAGAAGTTCCTGAAGGCAGAAGAGCTGAAGTCGGTTGCTTAGAATCGAATACGGTAAATCTTAGATAAGGTATATAATCATGCTGAGACTACGCAAAATACTCCGGGATATAGCCGCACTGGTGGCCCTGCTGTCCCTGCTCCGCACACGGGAGATATCGGAGAGCTACTCCAGTCGGGACCTTGCCCGCGACGCCTACGCCATGGCAGATGATTTTATGGCGGCACGAAACGCTAACCGATCCTAATCCAATGGAATCAGCAGTCATTTTAGGGGCCAAGGAATACAGCGCCATCATCGCGGGGCTGGAGTCGGTGAAGCGCCGGCAGGCCATCCACGACACGGTGCTGCGCCAACTGGGGTGGATCTCCATAAGGGAGGCCATGAAGATGACCGGCATCAAAAGCACCACGGGCATCCACGCCGCGGCAGAGAGGGGAGAGCTGGAGCGCCGCTACAAGTCGGAGAAGAAGCCGGAGTTCTCGATGCCCTCCATCATCGCCTACCTGGACAGCAAGTACGCATCATAACACAGCGCAAACTATGATCAATCTACTCAAACTAAGACTATCGAAAGCCTCCAACGGGCAATACAATATCGGCCACAATGTGTATGTGCTGACCAAGAACGAGCGGGGCAAAGAGTGCCTGATGCCGGTCACGGTGAAGGGGAAGAGCAAGTGCGGGGAATGGGTGCACACCATTGAAAAGGACGCAGCGGGAAACAGCACCTTTGATGCCCGCCAGGTCCTGACACCTGACCAGGTGTATTCTACTCAGAATTCCTAACCCTCTAACCCCATAAAACCATGAATGCTCCATCACAAAACAGAAAAGCCCTCGTGGGCACCGCCCTCTACTTTGCGATCCTCTTCGCCCTTGCTGTGCTGCTGGGCGGCTGCGCCACCACCCCGCCGGCCCTGAAGGGCGGCCACGTGAAGGCCAAGAAGCACACGCTCTATTACCAGTCCTTCCTCACGGAGGGGATGGCCGGCAAGAAGGATAAAAGCTCTTACCGCTACAAGAAGAAGCCGCTCACCTCACTCATCGGTCGCTAACCCTCACCACCCTTAAGCACCCCTAAAAACCACACATGAAAAATGAAAAAACGAAGGCCGCGGTGCTCGTCGCGCTGGGCCTGATCGGGATGACCCTTGCCTATGCGGTCGGTATAGCCGCCAGTTCCGACGAAGTAATCTCCCTTATCAAACCCGCCGCCGCCACCCTGGCAGACCGGGAAGAAGCCCGGAGCCTGCTGCTCCAGTTCGTCATCTTCGGCATCGGCGGGGGCTGCGGCCTGATCGCTTGGGGCGCCTCCCGCTGGGGCCGTGCTGAAGAAGCGCAGCGCCAGGCGCTGGAGCAGCGCACAAGGAAGGAGGTGGCGGCATGAAAAGAACCAGCCCCAAGGTGCCGAGAGGTTCCTACGCCTGCCCGCTAAGAGAGCTGCCTTCCAGAATCAGGCTCACCCAAACAGAACAGTTCCTTGAGAACCAGCGGCTCGACCAGATCCTACAACGCCCTAAAACAGCATTGCCCATACTCAAAGTCACAGTCAAATAATCAA
This sequence comes from Pontibacter saemangeumensis, assembly GCF_039541895.1. Classification (NCBI taxonomy): domain Bacteria; kingdom Pseudomonadati; phylum Bacteroidota; class Cytophagia; order Cytophagales; family Hymenobacteraceae; genus Pontibacter; species Pontibacter saemangeumensis. The sequence goes on along the minus strand of NZ_BAABHC010000014.1, from coordinate 568,098 downwards.
TCAAGCCATGTTAGAAAAACAGCTATTCGAGGGCAACCCGCCCGAACTGATCAAGGAGAACCTGCGCGCCAACTCCTACAAAATACTCGCAGATGAAAAGTTCATGCGGGCACTCACAGAAGAGGAGGTTTCCGCTCACCGCGCCAACGTCACCGAGAGCTACATCAAGATCCAATCCATCAACGAGAAGATCAAAGAGTACTCCGATCACATGAAGGCAGAGCGCAAGCCTTTCGAGCAGAGCCTGGAGGTGAGCGCCTTCGCGGTGAAGACCGGCCAGATTGAAGTCAAAGGCGACCTGTACATGATCGATGACCAGGAGAACCGCATGATGGGCTTCTACGACGCGACGGGCCGCATGGTCAACTCCAGGCCGCTGCTGCCGGAGGAGCGCCAGACCAACTTCATGAGCATCACCCGCCTGCACCGTGCTGCCGGGGACACTGATTATTAATCATCCTTTAGCTATAACCATTAATGAAAGAGCAAGAAATCAACATCCACGTGTCGGGAGACACCAAAGAGCTGGTCATCCGCAAAGGAGAGGCCGCAGTCATCAGAGAGCCGGAACTGGTGCAGGTTACAGGTGCCATCACCGCACCGAGGGAATACCTGGAGAGAAAGGTGGGGATGCTGGACGGTGACAGAAACGTGCTATACCAGCCCGACTACTCAACGCTTTACGTGGACCGCGAGAAGAAGCAGCTCGCGCTTCAGCTCAACGAAAAGAGCACGTTGGGAGACACGATTGTAGGCAGGCTGGTGGAAAGCGAGGAGCTGAAGCTGCTGCAGGTGAATAGTGATAAGCGCTGGAGCGTGCAGGAGCTAAAGCGCATGCTCAAGCAGGTGCGGTTCATGTTCGCCGACTGAGACGAGAATGCTGCCATTTTAGCAGCGCTGGAGAAGTTCAACGCCACAGTGACCACCAGCATCGCCCAGCACTCCAGCAACCGCGGGGACAGCCTGAATTCCATTGAGCGCACCGTGTCCGGCATTGAATGGAAGAACACCTTCAACCTGATGATCCCCATTTTCAAAGGAGGCGAGAAAAAGAAATTCATGGTGGAGATCGCCGTGGATGCCACTGACGCCAACGTGCGCTTCTTCCTGGACTCTCCGGACCTCTACGACCTGCAGGCCGCGGTGCTGGAGACGGTGCTGGCCGAGGAGGTGGAATACTTCAAGGAGTGGGGGTGCTCTGTGGTGACCATCAGCTAAAAAGCAGAAGAGCCGCGGGGATGCGGCTCTTCCTTACTCAAACAATAAACCTTTAACGCAAAAATAATGAAAAATTCTATCGACCTGCAAGGCGCTGCCTGCCTGGTGCAAAATGACACCAACGAGTTTTACCATTCGCAGACACATTTCATCGGCTCCTCCGGGCTGAAGCTGATCAACAAGAAGTCCGTGTATCACTTCTTCAACCAGCCGCCGCAAAAGCCATCTCCTACGCTGGCCTTCGGCAGTGCCTACCATACCCTGGTGCTGGAGCCGGAGCAATTCTACAAAGAATACTACTGCCTGATAGATGCCGGCATTGTGGCAGAAATAGGCGGGGGTAATCCGCGAGCCACGAAGGTCTACAAGGAGTGGCGCGCTGAGCAGGAAGCGCAGCACATCGGCAAAACCTGCCTCACGGTGGATGACTACCAGAAGCTACTGGACATGCAGGCGGCTTTGTTCTCCAACCCCAGCATCAAGCAGCTTTTCTCCAACGGCGTGGCCGAAGTGTCGCACTACGCTGACTTCGGCGGTGTGAAGGTGAAGGTGCGGCCGGACTGGCTTAAGCCAAAAGCCATTATCGACCTGAAGACGTGTGACGACGCCAGCCCGGAAGGATTCAGCAGGGCCGCTGCTAACTATGGATATCACCTGCAGGCGGCGCTGTATGCCGATGTGCTGGAGTTCATCACGCAGCAGGAGAAGCTGTTCGTGTTCGTGGCGCAGGAAAAGGAATACCCTTATGCTGCTGCCATCTATAAGCCCACCGATGGCTTCATGGCGCAGGGCCGCTACGAGTACCAGCTGGCTATGGACAAATACACGGACGCGCTGACAACCGGCCTGCACAGGGGCTATGAGATGTTCGCACCTGAAGAAGCACAAGGTGTGCTGGAGCTGGAGCTTCCGGCTTACGCTTATCGTGAAAAACTTTAATCAAGAGAGACATGAGCAATATAGTTGTACAAACCAGAGACATTATCGTAGCGGCCCGGCCCAAGTTCGAGGCAGTAAAGAGCAACCTGGATTTCGGTAAGGAAGCAGGATTCGCCATGCAAATCCTCCAGAAGAATGCCTTCCTGGCGAAGACCAACCCGGACAGCATCAAGAATGCCATTGTTAACTGCGCCCTCACAGGCCTCACGCTGAACCCGGTGCTGAAGCTGGCTTACCTGGTGCCGCGCAAAGGAGAGTGCATACTGGACCCTTCCTATATGGGCCTGATCAAGGTGCTGACGGATGCTGGCAGCGTGAAGAACATTTACGCCGAGGTGGTCTATGAGCAGGACTACTTCTTTATTCAGCAGGGTACCAGCCCCAAGATTGAACACAAGCCGGAGGTGATGGGAGACCGTGGCAAGAAGGTCGGCGTGTACGCCGTGGCCTTCCTGCACAATGGAGGCTACCAATTTGAGTTCATGCGCGCCGAACAGATAGGCTCCATCAAGCAGCGATCGGAGATGGGTAAGAAGAATGAAGGCAGCTGGAAAACGGATGAAGATGAGATGTGGAAGAAAACTGTCGTGAAGCGCCTCTATAAGTACCTGCCGAAAACCGATGTCAGCGAAGCTGTGGTGAATGCGCTGCAGCTGGATAACCAGAACAACGGGATTGACTTTGAGGCAGAGCAGGCAACCAAGGCCCGGAGCAATGCCGCTGCGCTCTTCGATGAAGCTGAAGATGTAACTGGCCAGGGAGAATTGGAAGAGGCAGCGGAGGAGGTGCAGTCATGAGCCAGGACGCAGCGGCTTTCTTCCTCCGGGTGGGGGTGCTGGCGGTGCTGGTCTCCTACGCCATCATGCGCTACAGGAAGCCCAAAGCACAACCGCCTGAGAAGCCGGAGGATGTGCACCTCCACATATAGCCATGGAGCGCGAGTACCCGCCACGCTACAAGCTCTGGGAGTTTGTCCACAGCCTGAGCCCTGAAGATGTGGAGAATGAGAGACAGGCCCCGGCGACACCCTGCCGGGGCATACTAAAAATGAGAAAGAAGCATGAACTATATCGAGCTTATAAACAACTTCTGGCAGGCTAACAAGGAGCATTGCTTCACCGGCAACGAGACCGCACTGTATTTCTATTTACTGCATACATGCAACTCGTTAGGTTGGAAGAATCCCTTCAAGCACTCCAACGGATATATAACCGGCACGCTCGGCATATCTGAGAAGACGCTCATCGCCTCACGCAACGCGCTTAAGCAGGCCAACCTCCTCGACTTCGACTCCAGCAGAGGCCGCAGGGTTCTCACCTCTTACTCCCTAAAAGCTGTAAAAATTACAGGTTTTAGGGAGGAAACAGGTAAGGTTTTAGGGAAGGAACAGGTAAGCTTTTTGGGCACAAACTCTCCAGACAACATTAAACTAAACAAAACTAAACTAAACAATAAAAAAAGGGATAGCGCTGACGCGCCCCCTTCTCTCGAAAAAGAGGAAGACCACCTTCCTAAGCAACCCACAAAAAAAGAAAAAGAAATCACCCCCGGTTCCGCGGCCCCCCCTAAAGAAAAAGACGAGGTGCTCCACCAGGACTTCGTGGACGCCTATCACAACTGGTATCTGGAACTGGTCGGGACAAAGCCCCGCGTGCTGGAGTCAGACTTTGCGGCGCTCAAGAAGATCAGGCGCTACCTGACCGATGCGAAAAAAGGGGATGGGGGGAAAGCCCTTTCAAGTTGGCAGTACATCCTCGACAACTGGGGCAAGCTGGAGGACTTCCTACAGAAGCAGATGCGACCTGCTCAGATAGACAGCAACATGACAAACATTCTCGCACAGTTACGCACCACTCATCAAAAAGTTACGGAAAATGCAAACCATAAAGGGAATAATCACAGACAACAAACCAGCCGCCAGCCAGCCGGCGAAAGCATCGACGAGATCGAGGCCCGCTACCGCTGAGCTGAGCAGGCAAGACTTCTGGCGGGTGGTGAACCTGGTTGTGCCGGGCTTCGTGGCGGACCGCCACAACACGCCGACGCTGCGCCTGCTCTACCTCTACGCCACCCGCTCGGAGGAGCTGGAGCAGGAAGGGCTCTCGCTTGACAAGGGGCTGCTGCTCTACGGCAACGTGGGCTCCGGAAAGACAGACCTGCTGCGCTCCCTGCAGAAGGTGCTCTGGCTGACGAGGTCGCCCCTGGCCTTCGCCTACGTGAACATGAAGCAGGTGGGCGAGGAGTTCGGTATCGGCGGTTACGAGGCCCTGCAGCGCTACACTAAGCGCCACTGGCTGTTCGATGAGCTGGGGCAGTGGGAGAAGGAGACGGTGGGCAACTACAGCAACAAGATCAACGTGGCCGAGAGCATCATCCTGACCCGTTACGAGCAGTTCCGCCACGGGCACCTGACGCACTTCACCACGAACCTGAGCCGGGAGGAGATGGAGAGCCACTACGACGGCCGGGTATGGAGCCGCATGCAGGAGATGTGCAACATGGTGCGCGTCGTGGGGCCTGACCGCCGCCCCGTGGCCCAGCCAAAGGTGAAGCACCGGCCGGCCGACAGCATCGCGCTAATGCCGGAACTCAGCGAGGAGGATAAAGCCGCCCTGGTGCTCCAGGTGGTGGAGCAGCTGAAGGCTGGGGAGCAGTACCGCTTCCTGGACACGGGTGGAATCTGCCTCAGCTTCCTGAAGAGCAAGGGCCTGATCCCGCAGGCCGTGCCTCCTGAGATGGAGGCCGAGGAGATGCACCTGCTGATCACCGCGGCCAGGTATAACGACCTCGACTCAGCCAGCCGGAAAGAGCTGCGCCGGTTCACTGAGGCGGAGGAGCTGCCGCAGGACAACAAGTACACCCGGGAGCTGTCCTACCGCTGCGAGAAGCGCCTGCTGCGGGAGTGCCTGCAAAAGCTGGCCAGCGGTGAAATTGAAAGCAACTTGCTAAGTGCCAAGCCATGAACATCTCTGTCAAAATTCACGAGCTGCAGCGCCAGGTGACGCAGCTCAGCCGGAAGGCCAGAACAGCGCGCCACCCGCACACCAAAGCCAGGCACCTGGCCGTGGCGGCCGCCAAAAGGCAGCATCTGCGGGACCTGTCCAAACTGGTGCAGCTGCTGCACAGCCAGCCAACCGAAAAGACCAGCCATGCCGAAGCCGCCTGATACCATGTCCGTGACGGAGGCACGGGCATACTTCGCCAACGGGTGCAAGGCCACCGTGAAGGTGAAGCGCAAGAAGTCAGCCATCGAGAAGCAATTGGAGGAGGCCCTGCAGCGGCACCGCATCCACCAGCTGGAGAAAGCCACCGGGCAGCAGGTCATAGCAGAGCTCGAGTTCCACCCGGAGAGGAAGTGGCGCTTCGACTTCTTCCTTCCCGCGGCAGGTGTGGCCATCGAGGTGGAGGGCGGTGTCTGGACAGAAGGCAGGCACACCAGGGGCAAAGGCTATATCGGTGATATGGAAAAATACAACACAGCGCAGGCGATGGGCTTCAGGGTGCTGCGCTTCACGCCCGACCAACTGCTGAGCCCGAAGGCGATTAGCATTATCAAACAGGCCATTCAAGCCACCATTTAACACTAACTCATGAAAAACCAATATCAAATTTTCGAAGGCACGAAGCGTCTACAGATGACAGAATCAATAGACCTTACCCGTCAGAGCCTGCTTGCCTACGGCCCCTCACATAAGCACTGGTGCATCGCTTGGAGCGGTGGCAAAGATTCCTCCACGCTGCTTACGCTAGTGGTATGGATGATCTCTACTGGCAAGGTGCCGGCACCGGAAAGCCTGACTGTGATGTATGCAGACACCAGACTGGAACTATCCCCTCTGTGGTTCGCTGCTCAGGAAATCATGGAAGAACTGCGAGAGATAGGCATAGAAGTGAAAACGGTTATGGCTCCGCTTGAAAAGCGCTTCATGACTTACATACTCGGGCGCGGCGTTCCGCCACCCAACAACAACACCTTCCGCTGGTGCACCCGCCAGATCAAGATAGATCCGATGAAGCACGAGCTGGAAAAGCTGTTCTCTGAGAAAGGGGAGAAGGTGCTGATGCTGACAGGAGTGAGGCAAGGGGAGAGCGCCATCCGTGACCAGCGCATTGTGATGAGCTGTGGAAAGGATGGAGCAGAGTGTGGTCAGGGCTGGTACCAGGAAACGATGCCAGATCAGCTGTGCGACACGCTCGCACCCATCCTTCACTGGCGGGTGTGCCACGTCTGGGAATGGCTGAAGCATTGGGCACCCCTCCCTGAGTATGGTGACTGGAGCACCGCTGCCATCGCTGACGCTTACGGTGGTGATGAGGCAGAAGAGATAAATGCCAGAACCGGATGCACTGGCTGCCCTCTGGCTCAAAAGGATGGCGCTCTGGATACTGTTACGAAAATGCCACGATGGTCTTACCTGGCACCGCTCAAGAGACTCAAGCCGCTGTGGCGAGAGCTAAGGAAGCCAGAGAACAGACTCAGGAAAACAGGCATGGAAGAGGAGGGAAAGAACAAGCAACGCATGGGTCCGCTCACCATGGCAGCTCGTCAAATGGCCCTCAATGAGGTTTTGACTATACAGCAGGAGGTAAATACAGCAGCAGTTGCACTTGCAAGGCCGAAGATTGACATCATGAGCAAAGAGGAGGAGGCTTTCATTAGGCAATGCTGGGAAAATAATATATGGCCTAACAAGTGGACGGGCGACGAACCAACAGCAGATACCCTTATGGACATTGTATACAGTGACGGATCTATTCAACCATTACTATTCTACTAACCATGGCAAGACACAAACCACCCCGCACCGAGGAAGACAAAGCCAACTTCTTCGACTGGATCAAACAGGAGAGGCAGCGGATCAAGGTACCGAACCGCTACACCTTCGGCACTGCCTTCGATGACGAAGAGGAACGCATCCGGGCGCAGGCTATAAGCGACAGAGGCCGCCCCCTGTAAGGGACGGCTTCTGACTCACTTAACAAACAAACTGTTCAAGGCTAACCTTAAACAGTTTGAAGATAGCCTTTTAAATGAAGCAGAAAGGCTGTTTTAGACTAAGCACCAGCTTTGGTGTACCGCTTCCCTGCAACAATAGACAAACCTCAAAACCGGACGTGATTCCTTAGACTAAAACCTATCGATTGCCTTATCCTTCACCCCCCCATGCAGCTCACCCTCGACCTCCACTACGACCGCCGCTACCGCCGCAAGCCCTTCGAGACATCCGACCTCCGACAGGTGCGTGAGCTGTACCTCAAGCAGAACCTGCCGGGCAAGGAGGTGGCTAAGATCATGGGCCGGTCCTACGGCTCCTTCAAGCTTTTCCTCAACCGCAATCCCGAATTGCAGAAGCGCGGGAAATGTTAAGTAACCTATTCGCAACCCCCTATATAGTGCTTTGTACCTTGTGTGCATGGCAGCGAAATTAACCGATAAGCAGCAGCGATTTTGTGAGGAGTACCTGGTCGATTTGAACGCGACCCAGGCGGCTATCCGCGCGGGCTATTCGGAGAAGACAGCTAACCGTGAGGGGTCCCGCCTGCTGTCAAAAGTAGACATACACGCGCGCGTGCAAGAGCTCCAGCAGCAACGTTCCGAGAAGTTGAATATTGACACGGAATGGGTGCTAAGGAGGTTAGTGGCGATATCAGATAAGTGCATGCAGGCTGAGCCTGTGATGAAGTGGGACCCGGAAGAAAAGGCCATGGTGGAAACCGGAGAGTACCAGTTCGACAGCCAGGGCGCCAACAAGGCCACGGAGATGATCGGCAAGCACATCGGCTTCTTTGAGAAGGATAATGAGCAGGGCAAGGTGCCGCTTGTCATACCTGAAATTAAGGTTTATACAGGCGCGCCACCGCTGGCCAGCTCAGAACGCGAAGTGGATATGTGATGTTTGCGTGCGGCCCTTTATTCCAGGTTAACAACAGCGCAGAAGAGAAGGTCCTGGTTAATCAGGGAGGCACCAGCAGCGGCAAGACCTATACCATCATGCAGCTGCTCTATGACTGGGCGATTAGATATCCCCGCTTTGTCATCACGGTGATCGGGGAAAGCATCCCGAACCTGAAGAAAGGCGCTTACCGTGATGCCGAAACCATTTATGCGCTGACGCCTGAGCTGGAGCATTACATCAAGAGCTGGAACAGGACGGAGCGCATCATCTACTTCCGGAACGGCAGCATCATAGAGTTCACCTCCTTCGAGACGGAGCAGGGAGCCAAGAACGGAAAGCGGGACGTGGCTTTTTTTAATGAGGCGAACGGCATCATATATCAGATTTACTGGCAGGTGGCACGCCGCACGCGGCACAAGGTGATACTGGACTACAACCCGACTGCTGAGTTCTGGGCGCACGAGAAGGTGATCGGCAAGCCCAACACGCGGCTTATCATCTCAGACCACCGGCACAACCTCTGGCTGACGCCTGAGCAGCATCAGGAGATTGAGGATATCAGGCTGGAGGATGAGGAACTATGGAAAGTATATGCCAGGGGCCTCACGGGCAAGATCGAGGGGCTTGTGTACCGGAAATGGCGCGTGGTGGAGGAGATACCGGAAGGTGCCAAATACATCGGCACGGGTCTGGACTTCGGCTTTACCAACGATCCGACCGGGGCCGTGGATGTGTACGAGCAGGACGGAGAGCTGTGGTGGGATGAGCTGCTCTACGAGCCGGGCCTGACGAATCAGGACATAGGCAAGCGGCTGGATGAGCTTGGCTTCAGCCGAAGGAAAGAGTTGATAGCCGACTCCTCCGAGCCAAAATCCATTGAGGAAATACGGCGGCTGGGCTTCCGGATAGAGGCAGCCAAGAAAGGCCCCGACAGCGTGAACAACGGCATCGATGTGCTGAAGCGCTACTGGGTCAACGTGACACGGCGCAGCACGAACCTGAGGAAAGAGCTGAGCAGCTATAAGTGGAAAGTGGACCGTGCAACAGGGCTTGCCACCAATGAACCGATAGACAAGTTTAACCACTTGCTGGACCCGGCGCGCTACGTGGCGCTGAATAAGCTGGCCCTGGTGCCAACCAAAAAAGTAAAAGGCAGGATCCTGAAACGATGATACCCTACACCCTGACAAAGCAAGGAACGGAGGAAGCCCGGCAGGTACGCACCAGCTGGGCCGAGGTCCCGCTTTCCCAGTACGTGGACATCATGACGGAGCCCACGCCCCTGGAGAGCGCCTGCAAGCTGTGCGGCCTCTCCCTGGAGGAGTACGGGCACTCTTCGGGCATCCTCGACAGCTGGATAGGCCACGCGCTGGAGATGGTGGCGAAAGGGGCAGAGGGGCCGCGCCCCGCGTGGCTGCCGGCGGATCTGGGCAAGGCGGGCATCGGGCGCTTCGAGCTGTGCAAGAAGTACCTCCGCCTCGCGCCCCACCAGGAGCACGCCTACCCTTACCTGTACGCCATCTACTGCTACGCCGACCAGTACGACGCGCTCGACAGCCTGATAGGGGACTTCCCTACCGAGCTGTTCTGGAAAGCGGCGAAGCTGCCCGTGCTGGAGACCATCGGCGCCTGCGCCCACATCGTGGCCGAGGTGCTGCGCCTGACTGAGAAGTATGCTCCCGTGCTGGACGCGGCCTTGACGGCCGAGCAGATGGCCGCGGGAATCGAAAGGTTCGAAAAATATGGTTTTTACCCCACGCTGCTGAGTTACTCCGGCGGCGACCTTACCCGACTCCGCGAGGTGCTGGAGGTGCCCGCGGCGGTCTTCTTCCATGCTCTGTGCGTGGACACGGAGAAAGCCGAGTACGAGCGCCAGTACAACGAGATCGTCACCCGAAACCGAAACCGCAAGTGATATGAGCCACGAGCAAAAGATAGCGCAGGAGATCACCCGCCTCTGCAGCGACAAAGAGCACAGCATGCCGGTCCTGCCCCCGGACGAGGATGGCTGGGAGCTGGAGGAGTTCGAGTTTGAAGAAGAGGATGAGGAGGAGGATGATGAACCGGTGTATAGGCTTACAGCATAAGGCACTGTAGCATTTCGGAATGCAAGCAGCAGAAATGGGAGCGGACTCTAATCGCCGCGCTGTGCCGGAGCAGCCACCCCGCAGGAAATTGGTTCGAATCCAATCAGTGCCACCAAAGAAAATCAAGCCGGCGCCCTCGCACTTCATGCGGGAGTACCGGTTCACAGAGGAAAGTTTGTTTTAGATGACCTACGGAGAATTAGAAGCCTTACTGCAAGCCATCGCCGCCACTGTGCAGCGCGGTACCGGTCACTTCCATGTGGGAGACGGCACCAGCCTGGCGCTGGCCGTGCAGGGCAAAGGGTATCCCGTGATCCACGTGGACCCCATCGCAGGCAAGCGCTCCTTCGAGCGCGCCACCAAGGACGCCCGCATCACCATCGGCTTCTTTGAGCAGGGCGGGCCGGATCTGTCCGCTGCCCAGCTGCAGGCCATCTACTCGCGCCAGGAGGCCGTCAGCGCGCGCTTCCTCTTTATGCTGGAGGAAGATGGCGAGATAGGCAACGTGAGCGTGAGCGACTCGCTGGTGAAGAACTACACCGCCGAGCTGCTCACCGGCATCGCCGTGGAGTTCACCCTTGCCCTGCCGCTCTCATGCTCTTAGCCTCGCGCATCCGCCTGGAGAAAAAGGCAAAGGAGTGGGTGGCCGCGCTGCAGAAAAGCATCGCCCAGACCGACACGGGCCAGTACCTGCCGCGTGCTGAGCGGGAGGCGATGGCGGCCACCGTGGGCTATGCCTTCACCGACACGGGCTTTGAGCTGTTCGGGGGCCAGTATATCTGGACCTACGAGTATGGCCGCGGGCCAACGGTGAATGACGGAGATGGAGCCGTAAGGCGCTACGTGCGGCGCTACATCGACGAGGAGGGCATGGTGCCGAAGGGGCAGGACAAGAACGGCATGCCGATCGATGAGGACACGCTGGCCTTCTTCATCTCCCGCAAGATACACGAGACCGGCTCCAAGCCGTGGCGCAACAACCAGCCGACGGGCGTGCTTAGCGGCATCATCAACGACGAGGCGGTGGTAGGGCTGGAGCAATTGCTCTCGGAGCCCTACGCCATCGAGATCGCGCAATACTTAACCAAGGCAGCAGCATGATAACCATACTCGAGAGACCGGCTGAGTTCAGCGCCGTGGGGGGCTTCCTGCCCAACCCGGTGCGCTACCGCATCGGCACCGACAGCGCCTTTATCAGTGCCACGATCCACCGGGCCGACGCTACGGTAATCGGCACGCTGCGCGCCTCTGCCCGCAACGGCGAGGCGGTGCTGGATGTGAGCAGCTACCTGCGCTCGGAGCTGAAGCCGCAGATACCCGTGGGGCTGCAGGTGGTGGAGAAAGCCGCGGGCGCTTCCGCTGCCTTCTGGTGCGACTTCGCGACCGGGGCGGGGGAAAGTGTCAGCGACTCAGAGCACGTGCGCTACGCCGTGGCGGCTGCCCTGCCGGCGGGGGAATCAGACTACAGTGTATACGTGATCAGCTAATTGGCGACCCGCTACGCCACCGGCCTCCTTGCCCTGTTCGAGGGCTACCCGCTAAGCCTCACGCTCAGCATCCCGCACGCCATCCAGCGGCCGCTCTACTTCGAGCGCTCCTACCTGTCCAGCAGCGGGGCGGTGCTGGCCATCCGGGCCACGCTGATCAGCGAGCGGGGCGTGGTGAGCCTGACCGAGTTCGGGCCTGTGCCTCCTGGTACCACCAGCATCAGCGCCTGCGTCACCACCGAGAACCGCGCCACCGAGTCGGACCCGGCGGTGCCGACGCCACCGGAGGCCGAGACCGGGCCGAAGTTCGCCACGCACCTGGAGACGCCGGTACTGTGGGAGCATAACCCGCTGCAGCTGGCTATCGGGATAGGGGAGATCCGGCAGCCGCTCTACCTGGAGCGCTCCTACCTCGACATCAACCGCAGCGAGATCGGCAGGCGCTCTGACGTGATCTATAACCGGGCGGAGCTGGTGGCCTTCAACATCCACCAGCCGGAGCCCTTTGCGGGCACGCGCTGGATCAACGTCTGCATCCGCAACACTTACAACCCAGGCACCGGCAATCCGGAGGACCCGGGTACCATCTTCACGATGGAGTACGAACTTTTGGAATTCAACGAACTGGAATATAACTAATGGCCGCACCCACCACGGTAGAAGAGCAGGAACTCGATAAGCTAACCAACCCGGCAGAGGCAGGGAGCATTGAGCAGACGATCAAGGTATTTCCCGATGCTTCGAAGCTGGACCCCAACAAAACCCAGGGCCGCCACCACCGCACCCTGCTCACCTCCCTGCTTACCCGCACGAAGGCCTGGGTGAAGGTGCTCTACGATAAGCAGAACTACGCCGGGCCATACCGCGCCGGCACCGTCACCGCGGGCGACATGCACTGGACGAAGACCACCACGGAGCTCACCATCTGGAAAGCGCTGGCCGACTTCACCGCAGAGGCCGCACCGGTGGCCGGGGCGCAGTGGGAGCAGTTCGCCGTGCTGCCCGTGACCGTGACGCCGCAGGACTTCACCGACATCGAGGCGCGCCTGCTGGAGCTGGAGACCGCCATGGCTTCGGATGACCCCAGCCTCGATACCATACAGGAGATCGTCACCTACATCAAGGACAACCGCGCCTCGCTGCAGACCCTGGGCGGCGTGCTGGACGGCATCATCGAGGTAACCGACGAGATCGACCTGCGCCTGATCGAGGCAGAGGCCGCCATCATCGCATTACAGCAGGTGGTAGCCAGCAACGACCCGAACCTGGACACGATCCAGAAGATCGTCAACTACATCAAGTCCACCACGCCAGGTACCACCGGCAGCGTGGGATCTACCCCGACGTGGATCGTGTCTCCAAGGGTAACGGTGGACGCCTCGCTTAACATCGTGGTGCTCAACCAGAGCCCCAACGAGCCGACCGCCGACTGGAACGATCAGAACCTGGTCTTCGGCACGGGCATTATCTTCCCGGCCGTGGTGCCGCCTGCTGAAGGTATATATAGAACCGACGCCATTGACGCGGCGCCCAACGGCATCTACGAGCATGTGAAAGGTGAGGAGAGCCCAACGGCAGCGGCCTCACCTGCGCTGCTCAACAACAGGCTCCGTGCCGCCTACATCATCTGGGCGGGCTCAACCGGAACGGTTACCTATCCGGAGGGCAACGGCTACTGGGGCGGCATGCAGTACAGCAGCACCGACTCCAGAACCATCGAGGAGTACTTCCTGAGCCTGCTGGGCTCGCAGGTAAACGACGCTTGGCTTGATGTCACTGACGCCGCCTCTGTCACGCTGAGCTATATGCTGGCAGGCAAGGAGCGGCCCAACCAGCGCATCACACCGGCTACTCTCGTCACCATCACAGGCCCTTCGGACCTTCCCGTGGGAGGGGACATGCGCCTGAAGTTCCTGAACCCGGGCGGCAAGGAGATCACGCTCTCCGGCACCGGGCACAAGGACCTGTTCGGCAACCCCCTCACGGCGCTGCCTCTTAATTCAGAGCCGGAGCACATCGTACTGATTAACAACGCGGGCACCCACCTGACCTGGAGCCTGACGGGCATGGTTGATGGCTTGCCCGACATGACCGAGAACCGCATCCTGGCACGGTTCCCCGGCGCAGGCACGGGGGCCCCGCAGGAGGCGCAGTTGGGCGCGGGCATGTACATGGACTCCTCCGGCTTCATCAACCAGGGATTCCTCAACATTGGGGACACGGTGTATGGCGGGATGCCCTACCCGGCCAATTCCTCTATCCGGCTCACTTCCAACCATGTGGGCTATATCAGCATCAAGGTGCCGTTCTCCGAGCCGGGCTTTATCGCCTACATCGAGGGCGTGATACGGGAACTGGACGGTGCCGACACGCCATCAACAGACCCTTACTACAACAAGATAACAGGCTTCCAAATCGGCGGAAGCTGCGCGGCGGCTGGGAACGCCGCCGGCAAGCCGGAGGGCTGGTGGGGCAGCACGAGCGCCCTGATGCTCACCAAGCACCCGGCGCGTGACCTGACGGTGCGCTACGTGACCAACGAGGCGGACGGCACCTACTACATCTATTTGGGTGAACCGACAACACAGTGGAGCGGGATGATGATGAGCCTCAAGGCGGTGCTGTTCGCCAACCAGATAGGCGGCAGCTCGGTGGTCATTGAGGAGGCGCGGGAAAACTGGCTCGTGGAGCAGCGCACCACCATCACCGGCACGGTCTACGCCACAGAGGCGGGCAACCTGCCCCTGGCACAGAACGGCGGCACGGGCGGGGAAACAGGGAGTGGCTCGTTCACGCCTATCACGGCGGCCCAATACAACACGTACCACCCCGCCTTTTCTACGCAGGCGGAACTGAACGCGTGGCTATTAGGAAACATGAACACTTACCGATAACATGGCAAGAATACCAGAGAATGACAAGCAAGTAGGTAACCTGATACTGGCCTCCGACTTCACGAGCCTGAAAAACGGCGTAAACGACCTGTACCCGGTTTCAGCCGCGCACACGAACGTGCTCAACTTCACAAAGGAGGAGTTTACCTCCACCAGCCTCTCCCAGAGCGCGGCCATCGCCTACACGCTGGGGGCGGGACCGCATGTGGACGGCATGGTGAAGGTAATCGAGGTCCTGTCCGACGGGGTGAACCCCATCACTTTCAGTACAGACTTCCGGGTGTACAACAAATCGGCAGACGACATTTACCCCTCCGGCTTCCATGAGTTCTGGTGCTGCTACCTGAACGGCACGGTACGGGTGTCTATCCCGACCTACGCCACGGCTGGCACCGGCACCGGGGGCGAGACGGGCGGCACCGGCGACACCTCCGTGGCCACCCTGAGCAGCGCCACCGTGGAGAGCCTGTACCCGAACCGCCTCGTACTCACCTACAGCGAGCCGCTCGACACGGCCAGCGTCCCAGCCGGGGCGGCTTTCTCCTTCACGCCCTCCCGCACGGTATCTGGTGTGACCATCAGCGCCTCGGTGGTGACGGTGACGGTGAGCCAGCCGTTCGCCTCCACCGACGTTATCTCCTTCGCCTACACCAAAGGGGCCGCGCCGATACAGGACGTGGCGGGCAACGACGCGGCCAACATCGCCAGCTGGGCCGTCATCAACAACGTGAAGGACTACTACTCGCTCTCCAACGTGGAGCTGATACTGGATGACGAGGGGCTGGCGGCCAACACGGCCAACACCTACGGCACGGTGGACTCCACGGGCGGCGTCACCACCTGGAAGAGCCTCGCGCCGGGTCCGACGGGCCGGGACTTCACCGCCGTGGGCACGGCCCCGAAGATTGGGGCCTCCGGCATTGACCTGGTAGGCACGGGCAACTTCACCAACGCCACGAAGGCGCTGTGGAAGTTCCTGCACTACCACGCCTCCGGCATCACCTCGCTGAAGTACACGCTTCACTTCGTGGTGCAGATGGGCAACAGCGCAGACCCCAACGCGGTGTACTGCCTCTTCGGCAATAATGGCACCTCGGCCACATCCGTCGGCGCGAATGCGCAGTACGACGACAGGGTATCCACTGGGGCAAACAACGGCCTGACGTTCCAGGTTTCCAGGGGCGTGATTGACTCACCCATACACTCGACCGTGAACACCAGCACCGACCCGGACACGCAAATCAGCAACGTAATGACACCGAACAAGCTGTCTGTTATTACCATCGAGTATGACGGGTCGCTCTCACTTGCCAACCGAATGAAGTTCTACCAGGACGGTACGAATATCCCGATGCCGGTGGCCGTCAGCGGCAGCACCGCCCTTAGCGCGGGGGACCCGACCTACGGACTGGACCTGTTCGCAGGGGGGAACTCCGTTGTGCGGGCCATCGGCAAGGCGCGGGCGGTGATTTTCCAGAGCAGGATAGAGTCTGCCTTGGTGCGGGCCGGGGTCATCGACTACATGCGCTTTAAGAAGGGGGTGGCATGAGCTTAGCGCGATTCTTCATGGCATTGCCGAAAGGCGGGGCATCCGTTACGACCCCGCCCGGCACCTCCTTCGACGACACCAAAACGCTCGTGCTGACGGAAGAATACGTACAGTCGGGCCGCTACCTCTTTACAGGCAGCTATACCCAAAACCCCGTCTCCAAGAACGTCCTGCACAGCTTCTTCAACGGCTCCAGGCACGTCTTTGAGGCAGGCAAGAAGGTCAGCGGCAGGAGGTTCATCTACAATGGGGCCACCTCTGCGCTGTTCGATATTTACACGCCTCCTGCGGGTTGGGGGGTGCAGGACGTGGCGCACGGGCACAGCGCCAACGGGCGCTGCCACCTGTTCTTTGACGAGCATGAGGGCTTTGTCGCCAACGTCGGGCACAGGCTGATGTACACCTATTCTAATGACGATGGCGTGTCCTGGAGCACCCCCGCGGACGTGGGGATGCCACCGAACGGGCATAAGTCCATACGGGTGATCGGCAACGTGGTGGAGTCGAACGGGGTGTTGCTAAAGCCTTACTACTCTGGTCTTGATGAGGGCAGCTACGGCACCGAATCCGCCCGCTATGTCCTGAGAAGCACAAACGGCGGGGCCACCTGGGCACACATACTGGTGGAGCAGACGGCGGAGTACGTCAACGAGGGCAGCGTGATGGCCCTGGGCAATACGTGGCTGTACGCAGTGCGGCGGGAGACAGGCACAAGGGGCTGGCGCTTCTACAAGAGCACGGACGCGGGGCTTACGTGGGCGGTGCAGGGGGACACGCAGTTCGGGGAGCCGACCATGACCGAATCACACCCCCCGCACCTGGCGAAGTTTAAAATCAACGGCGTGGACATCTTCGCCTGCTACTTCGTGAACCGCAACACGAAAGAGTACAAGGTCATTTATGGCAAGGCTGCTGATGTGATCGCGGGCATCTCGGGCTGGAATCTGAACACCAAGCTCACCCTGTTCGACCACGACAGCTACAACGCAGGGGGCGCGCCGACCTTCATCTCCGGCTATGGCTGCTTTTACCACATCGACGACACGCTGGAGGCGAAGGGGATAAGCTATCTGGAGTATTCGCAGACCACGGCCACCCATGTCTTGTACTTCAACCTGCCGACCACGCACTACGGGAATTTAAAAACACAACTGGGCATTACCGCGGTATGAGTACCATGCAAAATATCAAAGACGTGTTCTGGATAGTTGGCGACTCCATCGCCAACGGGACCAACAACCGGACCGGGGAAATAAAGCCAGACCCAAATGGGGCTTTGCTGGAATGGAACGGCAGCAGCTTTGCCCCGGTGCGTGACACAGCTACGGCCAACGACGGATCCCCTTTGCCGCAGTTCGCCATGACCTACCACCACCTGACCGGCAGGAGGGTGCACGTCGTGGAGTCTGCCGTGGGCGGGGCGGAGTTCTACCCCAACGGCGACGAGATGAATTGGTTCCCGACCGGCGAGCTGTACACTCCGGCCAAAGAGCGCCTGCAGGCGGCGCTGGAAACCGAGGGTGCGGTACTCAAGGGGGTAATCCTCATTCAGGGCATCAACGACGCCCGCGGCACACAGCCTTTGGCCAGTATTATGCTGGGGATGCTCTCGCTCCTGGACCGCATCAACGCCCATTTCAACACGCCACCCGTCTACCTGGTGCAGATTGGCAGAAGCGAGAGCACGGAAAACGTCGGCTTCACGCCGCGGGTGAAGGATGTGCAGAAGCTGCTCGACAGCCCGGACCCGACCTATGTGCTGAGCGACGGCCGCCCCTACGGGTTCGGTCTGGCGCAGCGGTACCCGAACATCCGCATGGCCGAGACGCTGGAGCGGTACGTGCACCTGGGCTACTACGGCCCGGATAATCTGCATTTGTCTCAGGCCGGGAACGACCACCTGGGCGATCAACTCGCCCGATATATTGTAAGCGCCACCGCCAACTGATATGAACCTGCTGCCCTACTACCTCTTCGCCCGAAAGACCGCCGCCGGAACTGATCCGGGCGGGGGTGGCACCACGCCCCCGCCGCTGGGCAACACCGGGACGTTCACGATGCACCTGCGCAAAGGGCGGGAGGTAGCCTTCGGGCCGCTGGTGATGGATATGGTGAGCACCCGCAGCGATATGATTATGCACCGCGAGTACCCGCAGGATTTGTTCGTGACGAACGATTTGCCCGATTACAACAAATTGGATCAAAGGCTGGCGGGCATCCCAGAAGATGACACGGGCTACCTGACCTTTGACTACGAGGGTACCACGATGACGGACCTGAAGTTCGGCAACGTGGGCGAGCCGCTGTTTGAGACGGCGTTGCAGCGGTTCATCGACATCGCGCAGTACACCAAAGCCAGAAGGACTGCGCTGAGGATCGGCTTCTACGGCCTGACGATCCGCGCCTGGCACACGGCGGACGTGGCCCGCTACAACGCTGAGGGCAAGTACGACCGCCTGATGCCGCACGTGGACTTCATCACGCCCTCCGTCTACCTGCCCTATGCGCAGGAGGAAAAGGGCGCGGCGCGGGTGAAGCAGTACCTGGAGGACAACGTGAAAGCCTCGCTTGCCTACAAAGACCGCTTCCCGCACCTGGAGGCGGTCATCTACGTGGACGAGCGGATCCACGTTTCCAACGACAACATCGACACGGTGGCCTCCGAGATCGCGGGGCGCACCCTCAGCTACGCCAGCCTGTTCCACAGGGCAGAGGTCATGGCCGAGCATGTGGCCATTATCAAAAACACGGTGTACAACGGGGTTTCCCCGGACGGTATCATGTTCTACACCAGGGGCACAGAGAACGGCCTGCGCTTCAAGCCTTACGGGGTGGACTTCCACTGGGGTAGCCACATTGGCATCCCCACGCCGATCACCGGCACGGAGACGCAGACGGTGGCGCAGTACAACGACTTCTTCCATACCATGGTGACGGCCATCTTCAGCCGGATAGACCCGCCCGCCAACTAAATATTAATAAGAAACCATATAAGCTATCATGCAGCACCATATCTTCCGCTTTATCCCGCTTATCGACATTGACATGAACAACCCCGGCGGCGAGGCGCTGGTGATGTACGACGACGTGTCGGAACGGGTGGTGGTCTTCGACGAGTACTACAACCCCATCATGCCCAAGACGCAGCGTTTCGAAGATGTGGGCGCCCAGTATATCGCCGCCGGCTTCTACTTCACTAAGAAGAACTCCTACCCCTTCGCCAAGCGCGGGGAGCCAGTGCCCCCGCCGGAGCCGGAGGAGCCCGTGGTGGTGGAAGGCTGCACGGACCCCGCCGCCTTTAACTACAACCCCAGCGCCACGGCGGATGACGGCACCTGCGAGTATGCGCCCGTGGTGGTGTATGGCTGCACGGATCCTTACGCCACGAACTATAATGCCGGCGCCACCCGGGACGACGGCACCTGCGAGTATATCCCCGCCACGTTCCTCTGCCAGACGGTGGAGGTGCGTCCCTGCGAGCCCAAGGGCGTCTATCTAAGGTGGTTCAATAATTTAGGCGGCGTGGATAGCTGGTACTTCACCGGGCAGTCCGACACGCTGAATGCCGCTGAGGCGCTGGGGGAGTTCTCCGAGTACTCCGGCCTTGCCGGCGCGGCGGTGAAGACCGCCGACCGGGGCACGCTGGTGCGCGCCACCCGGCTCACCCTCAACCAGTGGCAGGCGCTCACGGGCATCTTCACCGCGCGCCTGGTGTGGCAACACCACGAAGACAGCCGCACCGAGCGGGTGTACGTGAAGCCCGCCTCCGCCACCTACGCCCGGAACCAGAAGGAGCTGGAGGTGGAGTTCTCCCGCGTGCCTTTTAACACCCTGACCCGCTAACCATGGAACTATACATCGAAGGCCAAAGAACAGACCTCTCGCCCGACCAGGTGTTTGCCGTGACGGTTCAGAGCAACGACATCACCAAGCCGGACACCGTGCAGAGCAGCTACTCCAATACGCTCACGCTGCCCTTCACGGAGGCCAACCACGCCGCCTTGGGCCATGCCGCGGAGCCCACCAGCCAGCACCACGCGCCCTACCGGAAGCTGGAGGCGCTGGTGTTGGCCGACGGGGTGGAGGTGGTGGCCCATCCCAAAGCCTACCTGGAGCAGGCGGGCGAAGGGTATGAGCTGCAGCTCTTCTCCGGGGCGCTGGACTTCCTGGCACGGCTGGGGGATAAGAGCATCCGGGACCTGGACCTGAGCCGCTACAACCACCTGTGGGACTTTCAGGGGGTGAAGGAAGGCGCCCGCTACTACCGGGATTATACCTACGGCTACATCTACGACGCTATCGACAACGGCAAGCCCTTCAGCCCCGGCAACCTGTGGGCAGAGGACCGGCACCCGTCGGTGTTCGTGCGCGCCGTGTTCGAACAGATGCTCAGTGAGGCGGGGGTAAGCTACACCGGCATCGAGGACGTGCTGTGGGACCGGCTGATCCTACCCTTCTCCAATGACAAGCCGGTGCATAATCAGGCGTGGCGGGATGCGCGGGCCATTGATTCTGATACGCGCAGCGGACTGCCACTTGCCCCGGTACCGGTGGACTACGGTATCATCGAGGCCAGCTTTGTATTCGAGGTGGACTTCATCTCGGAGTCGCAGCCCTCCTTCATCGCGCTCTCCCTCAAGCAGGGCGGGCTCGAGCTGCAGCGCCGGGAGCTGGCCGTCACCACTACCGGACGCCAGGAGCTGAAGGCCACCTTCGAGATCCTGCCCTGCTACGAGCTGGCCGGCTTGGAGATCGTCAGCCACCTGACCAACCTGTTCCCCTCCGGATCTTCCGGCACCAGCACCTATACCAGCCGGCGCCTCACGGTAAATTATAAGGAAGACGCCTTCTACAAGACCGAGTGGGACGTGGCCCTGAACCTGCCCGACATCAAGCAGAAGGACTTCTTCAAGGCCGTGCGGGCACTGTTCGATCTGATGCCAAGCTTCGACCCCTACTCCAACACGATGACGCTCACGGCTTTCAACAGGCTGCAGGAAAATATTCCCATGGCGCTGGACTGGTCAGGCAAGCTGGTATATGTGGATAGCCGCAAGCCCGCTGTGCAATATCGCTTCGGCGACTTTGCACAGAAAAGCTGGTGGCGCTACAAGGCTGACGAGCGGGGCGGCAACGGTGACGCGTACCTCGCGGTGGATGACCACCAGCTGGAGCCGGAGAAGGATGTGCTGACGCTGCCCTTTGCCGCCTCCGAGGATGTGGACGGCTTCCTGCGCATCCCGCTTTTTTCGCAGATAGAAGACAAGCCGGACTTCTCGAAAGAGACGGACAGCATCGACATCCGCAACCGGAAAGGCTTCGAGGATACTGACCTGGTGCTGGTGAAGAACGCCACTGCCGACCCGCTGGTGCGGGAGGGCTGGGCCACCTATGAGCGGATCGAGGGCAGGCCCTACTCCATCAACGGATGGGTGTTGCGCGACCAGCAGGCCTATCACTACAAGCGGGAGAAAGTGGAGCCCCGCATAGCCGTGCTCAGCGAGGAGCACAGCCAGCTGGTGGTGCGCATGAGCCGCGCCTACGCCGTGCAGGTGGTGGGCAAGTCCAGCAGCTTTTTGCCTATTTCCTTTACGGAGCTGCTGCCCACCCGCTACACGGCACTGCAGGGCGTGCTCACCCGGTGCAAGGGCATCACGCCGTACTTCCTGCTCACCCCGCAGGACGTGGCGGGCTACGATCCGGGCACCCCTATCTGGCTGGCGCAGTATCAGGACTATTTCTACCTGAACCAGATATCGGAGTACACCGGCAAAGCGCCCACGGCCTGCCAGCTGTGGCGTTTATAAACACAAAAAGGAGGCTTTCCCCAGCCTCCTTTTGCTTGATTGCATCTCGTCCCGAAGCTGCAATCGGTACTTTCCATGTATTGGGCGGCAATATAGATGTGCACAGCGGATATACAAGCGCCCCACGTGAATATTAGCCAATAATGATATAGGAATTTTGTATTTTTACATACTAATCACCCTCACCCCACCCGCACAGAGATGGCAGAACAGAACCAGGAAGTACTCATCCGCATCAACATCGATGAGGGCACCTACAAAAAAAAGATCGTCGACCTGCAGAAAGAGATCCTGAAGACCAAGCAGGAAGAGCAGGAGCTGGCCAAGGCCATCAAGCTGGCGGGCACCGCCACCGAAGACCAGGTAGAGCAGCAGGTGGCGCTCAAGGCCCGGCTCAAAGAGCTGAACGCCGAGCAGCGCGTAGCAGTGAACGTGCTCGACTCCAAGGCCAAGGCCGACAAGGCCGCGCTGGGCAGCATCGACCAGATGCGGGCGCAGCTCTCCCTGCTAACACGGCAGTGGAATGAGCTGAGCGAGGAGGAGCGGGAGAACACGGAGCTGGGCAAGCAGCTGGGCAAGCAGACAAAAGAGCTGTCCGATAAGCTGAAAGGCCAGGAGGCCGTGATCGGCGACATGCGCCGCAACGTGGGCAACTACGCCGAGAGCCTGCTCTCTGCCGTGGACGGCACCGGCCTGCTTGCCAACATCACGTCTAAAGCTAAAGGGGCGCAGGAAGCCTACACGGCCACGCTCAACATCACCAAGGCCTCGCTGGCCGGCAACATCACCATGCTCAAAGCCTTCAAGCTGGCCCTGGCCGCCACCGGCATCGGGGCCGTCGTGCTGCTGCTGGGCGGGCTGGTGTCGTGGCTCACCCGCACGCAGGAGGGGATCGACTTCGTGTCCAAGAAAACGGCCGGCATCACCACCGTCATCGGGGCGCTGACAGATAAACTGTCTGCGGTGGGCAAAGCGACCATCGACTGGTTCAACGGGATTGAGGACTTAGGCGACTTCCTGAGCAAATTGGGAGATGTGATACTGGTCAACGTCACCAACCGGATCAAAGGCTTTGCCGTGATTCTGGAGGCCATACAGAACCGGGACTTCTCAAAGCTGCAGGACGGGGTGACCCAGGTGGCCACCGGCATCACCGACGCCACCGCGAAGGCCAAGGCTTTCGCCATGGAGATGAACGAGGTAAGGAAGTCGGCGGAAGGCATCGAGGTGGAGTTCCAGCGGATCCGGGAGGCAGAGCGCGCGCTGAACGTGGAGCGCTCCAAGAGCCGGGCGGAGGTGAAGGCTTATAAGCTGGTGGCCGATGATATCACCAAATCAGAAAAGGAAAGAACCGAGGCCGCACAGAAAGCGCTGAGCATAGAGCAGGGCCTGCTGAACCAGCAGCTCAAACTGCAGGAGGAGAAGATCGCCAACATCAAGGCGAACCAAGCGCTCACCAACAACCTCACGGCGGATAACGACGAGCTGGCGGCAGAGGAGATGAAACTGGCAGACCTGCGGGGCGAGTCGCTTGAAAAGCAGGTGGAGCTGCAGAACAAGCTCAACTCCCTGACCAAAGAGGGGGCCGATAAACGCGCCGCCGCCGCCCAGCAGCTGGCAGAGAAAGAGGCCGCCGCGTATAAGAAGCGCCTGGAAGATGAGAAGGCGCTGCTGGAAATTGCCGTTTTGCGTACGGATGAAGGCTCTGATGAAAGACTGCAGGCGCAGATGGCGCTGGCAGAAAAGGAGATGGAGATCGCTTTGGCTGCCAAGGACCTGACTGAAAACCAGAAGAAGCTTATCCAGGCGCAGTATGATCAGCAGGAGATAGCGGCCCGGAAGGAGCACGCTGAAAAGATAGTGGCCATTGCCAAGGCGCAGGCGGAAGAGTTCGCCAGGGTAAAGCAGGCGGAGTACCAGCAGGCGATCGAGTACACCAACGACTACTACGACCAGGAAAGGCTGAAGGCCACGCAGGCGCTCGCTGACGGCTCCATCGGGCAGGCAGAGTACCAGCGGCAGTTGGAGGAGATCCACCGGCAGTCGCTGGAGAACCAGCTGCAGAACGCCAGGGAGTACGGGGAGGAGACCGTGGCCATCGAGCAGGGCATTGCCGAGGCGAAGATTGCCGAGCGCCAGAAGGAGGCCGATATCAAAGCGCTGATCGCGCAGGCCGAGTACGACACGGCCATGACCATCGCGGGCGCCATGGGTGACCTGCTCTCCATCGTGTCAGGCCAGTCTTCTGCCGCGGCTGAATTCCAGAAGGCCATCACGCTGTTCCAGATCGCCATCGATACGGCCTCTGCCATCTCGAACATCGCCAAGGGCGCCACGGCCGTGGGTACCTCCACCGCCATCGCCTCCGGTCCGCTGGGCGCTGTGTCCGGTCCGCTGGCCACAGCTGCCTACTACGCCACCAACGTGGCCACTGTCATTGCCAATATCGCCAAGGCAAAGGCGCTGCTCTCTGATGAAGCACCCAAGGCCCCGCAGTTCTACGCCGGCGGGTATACCGGTGACGGCGGTAAGTACGAGGCCGCCGGTATTGTTCACAAAGGGGAATACGTGCTGACGCAGGAGATGGTGAAATCGAACCCGGACCTGGTGCAGCAACTGGAGGCAGCAAGGGTGAAGAATGCCAGCATGACGCTGCGGCTGGAGACAGCAGGCCTGAAGGGCTACGCCGCGGGCGGCCCTGTGACGGCGCCCGTTTACAGGATGCCGCCGGTGATCAGGGAGCAGCTGGCCGGAACGCCGATGCCTGCCATCGATTACAACAGGCTGGCCCAGGCCATGCGGCAGGTGCGGGTGCAGGCCGCCATCACGGATATCCGTGCGGCGGACCGGAAGTACAGCGCAAAGATGCAGATTGCGAACCAGTAAACTCACGCATATACAAAAAGCCACTCCTCACCAGGGTGGCTTTTGTTATAATCTTATTCCTTGTAGTTTTGCACTCTTTCCAAGTGCAATATGAAAACACGCTTACACAACCTGGATTACCTGCGAGGCCTCTGCGCCCTCTCCATCATGGGCTACCACTACACCATCTTCGCCTATGAAACGCATTTTTCTCCCGATGACTTCATGCAGAAAATAGGCCTCTATGGGGTCTCCGTCTTCTACGTGCTCTCTGGATTGACCCTTTTCCACGTCTACAGCGGCTCCATGAAACCCGACCGGGACGATGTGATTGATTTCTTTATCAAGCGCGGCTTCCGCATCATGCCCCTGCTGTGGGCGGTGGTGCTCTATAACACCGTGCTGTGGTTCTGGCCGGGGTGGGAGACGATCCTGCTCACCCTGACGGGGCTCTTCAGCCTCGTCATGCCGAACAACGACTTCGGCACGGGCATCTGGTCCATTGGCAACGAACTGGCCTTTTACCTGTTGTTCCCCATTATGATGCTCCTTTTTCGGAAGAGTAAGGTGCTGCTTGCAGGGTTTGCTTTGGGCGTGCTGGCGTGTTACTGCTACTTTGCCTACCATGTATTCCCCGGCTTCGGACATTTTCACAAGGGCGCATGGGCGGCGTATGTGAACCCGCTCAACCAGGCCTTCCTGTTCGTGGCAGGCTTCGGGGCGGGGGCGCTGCTCAAAGGGCGCGAGGTGAAGAACAGCCTGGCGCTGTCCCTGCTGCTGCTCTCGGTGCTGGTGTTCGCCTTTTGCCCGGTGCAGGGGGCGGATGCGCTGGCGCTGGTGCAGGGGAACACCCGGATGCTCTACACCCTGCTGAGCGTGCTGATCTGCTTGGCGGCCTACAAAGTAACCGTGCAGCTGCCCGCTGTGCTGGACACCCCCCTGCGGATATTGGGCGAAATCAGCTATTCCCTGTACCTATTGCATGCGGTGGTGTGGTTCACCGTGGAAGAACTGGCGGGGGAGCTTTACCTGCTGCCGGTGGAGGCGCGGTTGTTGATCTGCGTGCCGGCAACGTTCGTGCTGAGCTACCTGAGCTATGCCTACTTTGAGCGGTATTTTATTCGGTTAGGGCGGAGGGTGTCGGCAAAGCTCACCTACAAACCAGAGATGGAGGTGGTGAAGTAGAACACCACCCCATACCCCACGGCCAGCGCCGCCAGCGAGGCCAGCATCAGCCAGAGCCTTAACTTATAAGTGAAGTCGAGTTTCGCCGTGGTGGTGGGGCTCTGGTGCTTCCAGGCGTTGATGGCGCCCATGTCGCTGATAGTACCGCCTCTCGATATCTTCTCCCGCATCACATAATAGGCGCCATTGTGCCAGAAGGAGAAGGCCAGCACCCACGCCACCAGCTCCACGAACAGCAGCGGGTAGGAGTACAGGCAGGCGGCCACCACGGCAGCGGCTACCAGCCCCCGCTCAATGGTCAGGTCCCGGTGCTCATTCCGGGCCAGCGCCTCCGCTCCCTTGCGGGAATACAGGAAGGCGTTCGTCTGCCCGTGCACGTAGGCGTAGGCGCATAAGAGTAGGTAGATCATAGCACCTTGAATCTTCTCAGTATCACATAGGCCACGATGCCCACCAGGACACCCGCGCCCCCACCGATCAGGCCGGCGGCGTAGCTCGATGACTGCGTGGTAATGGCAGCCAGTGTGCCGCCGTAAATGAAGTGAGCGATCAGCATCACTGGGTAACCGAAGGGGAAAAGGAATCGCTTTAGCATATAGGTAAATTTAGTTTTGCTTGTTCTGTGCCCGGAACCAGATCCGGTTGATCGTGAGGCGGGTGCCGACACTGAGGGTCTTCACGGTGGTTTCGCCTCCCACGATCTCGCAGCCGATGTGATCCATCTCTTCCTGATCCACCACTTTCACCAGCAGGCGGCGGGCTCTTGTGCGCCAACCCACATACACCAGGTACACATCGTTCCGCTCCAGCTTGATATAATGCTCCATATAGGATTTCTCCAAGGCTAAAAAGGTTTCACTTCCTGCACTCGCCGCATTGCCTTTCCGGCAACAGATTCTCGCTCGTAACCACTGCCACCAGCCGGATATTGCCGCGCCCGGCCTCTGTCAGAAGAAGCTGAGTATAACGGTATAAGCTCATGCCGCGGGCCTCTGCCTGCGCCCGAAGGCCCTCTTCCGCCGGTCCGATGACCCTGGTCTGTATTAATCCCATCTGCTTGGCTAAAAGTGTATACTGTGTGTCTACACAACATGCGAAAGGTACTAAATAACCTCTTGCATATATAGTACTTTTACTTCACAAGTTACTTAACATTCTCCCCCGCCCGCATGGCAAAAAATATTCACATCCCCATAGACGGCATTATCGGTGAGTACTCGGATGAGTATGGATTCGTGATGCCCGGCTTCACTGGCTGGATGCTGGACATGTACACAGGATATGATGTAAACGGCAACTACAATTACAACCCCGACCTGGAGCACATCACGCTCCATATCAATTCCCCCGGCGGCGACGTGCACGAGGGCTTCGCCATCTACAACAAGCTCCTTCGCATCCGCGAGCAGGGCATTGCCGTGGAGGTGCACGTGGAGGGCGTATGCGCCAGCATCGCCACCATCATCGCACTTGCCGCCAGCCCTGGCCTCCTGAAGGCCCGCGAGGCCTCTGTCTGGATGGTGCACAAGCCCATGGCGCCCGGCCTCTACATGGCCAACGCCGACGACCTGCGCAAGGTGGCCGACGCGCTGGACTCCCATGAGAAGCCCTTCATCGCGCTCTACTCCCAGAAGTCAGGCAAGGAGCAGCAGGTGATCGAGGGGCTGATGCGCGAGGAGCGCTTCATGTCAGCCACGGAGGCCAAGGCCTACGGCTTCATCGACGAGGTGCTGACGCAGGCAGTTCCCGAAGCCGTGCAGACCAGGAAGGACGGAGAACTGAAGGCGGTGGCTTTCTACAACCCAAAGAGTATTCAAACCCCAACTAATAAGATGAAAGACGAGGAAAAGAAGTCTCTTTTCGCTGAGTTTAAAGCCTGGCTGAAAGGTGAATCACCGAAAGCAGAAGGCGATGGCACACCCCCACCCGCTGCCACCGAAGAAGCCCCCGCCGTAGTGGCCGAGAGCACCACCCTGGAAGACGGCTCGTCTGTCTACTTCGAGGGTGAATTGGCGCAAGGCTCTGCCGTGTTCGCTGACGCGGAGATGCTGACCGCATTAGAGGACGGCACCTACACCTTGAGCGACGGCCGCGAGATCGAAGTGGTGGAGGGCCAGGTGGCGAACCTCACCAAGGCGGAAGAGGATGACGATGCCGGAGCCGAAGCTTCTGCACAGCCGGACGCCGTGGCTGCCCTCACCAAGCGCATGGCCGCCATGGACAAAGCCCACAAGGCGGAGATAAAGGCGCTCAATGAGAAGCTGGACGGCGTGGTGCCTGGCTCAGGCAACGACACCGGAAAGCCCGCGCAGAACTTCACCACCACCAACAACAAAAAGGGAGAAGACCCCTGGGCCAAAGTGGCCGATAACTTCAAAAACAAATACGGCAAAAAAGGTAACTAAATACAGAGATGGCAGACAAAAGCTTATTCAACATCACTTACGAGTGGAACGGCCAGGAAGCGGATGAGATTTTCGCTAAACCGATATTCACCGACCCTGAGCTGCTGAAGCAGTTCCGCATCATCCCCAACGTGAAGAGCAAGAAGCGCCTTGCCGTGGACTCTCTGTTGCAGAAAATCCTGAAGAAGAAGGCCGGCTGCGCCCGCACCCCTTCCGGAGAGGTTATCAACATCTCGCAGGTGGATATCACCGTGGAGCGCGTGGGTGTGGACCTGGAGCAGTGCGCCACCACCCTGGAAGACTCCATCATGGAGGAGCACCTGAACAAAGGCAACGACATCTACAACCTGGATGGCACCACCATCAAGCCTTACATCGAGAAGAAGGTGAAAGAGGCGCTGCAGCTGGACATACCGCGGGTGGGCTATTTCGGTGACGTGGCTGACACTGACCCGAACTACAACCAGATCGACGGTGTGTGGAAAGTGCTGGCAGCCTATGCCGCCACAAATCCTGATATGAAAATCGCAGATATCCCTGCCACGCTTCCTGATGAAGACACTGAGGCAGGCGCGAAGGAGATCATTGCGCTGTTCAAGGACCTGTACAAAGCGCAGAGCAACGTGCTGAAGGCATTACCGAAGCAGCGCAAGCGCTACATCGTGAATGCCGAGATCATGGATGCCCTGATTGACGCCTACACTACACTGGGCGGCAAGATGAACGGTGATATCTACCTTAAGAGAACACAGGACGGTGTTGGCGTGGAGGCCGCTTATTACAAAGGTATCGAGGTGGTGCCGATGGCACACTGGTCTGATATCATCGACACGGATTTCGGAGGCAGCCAGAAGTGGCGCATGATCCTGACAGATACAGACAACATCTGCCTGGGTACTGACCGTGTGGAAGACGCTATGACGGTGGAGATCATGTACCACCCATACCAGAAGGTGAACACCATCGATGCAGAGTTCAAGCTTGGTGTGCAGATTATCTGGCCAGAACTAACCGTGTACCGCACCTCGCCGGTAGTAGCGCAGGTTTAATTAGCCACCTCTAAAATTATATAAGAAAATGGCAGAATGCGCCCCATTAGCGTCGGCGGGTAACTTAGACCCGAGCTGCGACGCGAAGTTCAAAAAAGCTGGCTTGAACGCCAGAATGTATATCGGCTCCCTGGGCGACAAGCCCGCCTTTCAGCGCAACAGCGAAGGCTACATTACCTCCCTCACCCTGCCCACAGGCAAGTACCTGCGACGCGTGGTGGGACGCAAGCTGCTCAACAACGCCTCCACCAGCCTGACAAGGACGGAGGGCGGCGTGAGCTTCGCCGGCACGGTGAACTTCCAGGCTTTCTTCAACACGCAGAAGGAGAAGAACACCATCCAGGGCTTCGCCAAGATGGAAGACCTCTTCATCATCGTGGAGGAGAACTCAGGCGTGTTCGATGTGTACGGCCTGGTGGCTGAGAACGGCGCCTCCGACGGTCTGGAAATGACCGCGCTGGACCACAACACAGGCACGGCCATTGGCGACAAAACGTCTGCCACCCTGACCTTCTCCGGCTCCAACGACATCATGTCGGTGTACACCAAGCTGGGCGCTGACACGGCTGCCGAGGCCACCATCCTGGATGCCCTGGTATTGCCTGAAGCTGCTTCTCAGTTGGCCACGCCGACCCTGACAGCCACGGCCACCTCTTCTACCCAGATCAACCTGAGCTGGATTGACGTGGTGAACGAGGACAGCTACCTGCTGGAGGAGTCTACTGACGGTACAGCATGGACGGAACTGGCCACACCGGCCGTTGGCACGACTTCTTACCCACGCACTGGTCTGACAGCCGGCACGCTGAAATTCTTCAGAATCAAAGCGGTGGGCAACGGAACGTCTTACAGCGATTCGGACTACTCCACGGCGTCTGCTACGACTCCTGCATAGTAGCAGTCTGATCAACAGAGTTAACATTTAGGTGAAAGGCCGCTGCCACAAGTGCGGCGGCCTTTTTCTTTTCCCTTCTAACTATGGACCAAGTAGCACAACTGGTAGCGCGGGCACAGGCCCTTCTGGATAACCCAACGGCAACAATACAGCAACTGAATGCTGTGTATTATATCTGTATCGGCAGGAACTGCACGACAGAGCGGAAGATCCGCTACATGTTGAACTCCTTCGTGAACAACCCTAACAGCTACCGATTAAGAATTGAATCATATTTCTCAGAAAAGAAAATGGAAAACGAAAAAAGAAACTACCGCTTCACAAGAGCCGCTGCCGGCAGTGTGATCATGCTCCACGACAAAAACGGCAGACCCGTGAAGGTTACAGCTGAGACGCTGACAGACGAACGCGCTGAGTTAGTGTTGAGTAATCCACGCCTCGCTCATAATATTGAACGCATCCCGGGCACGGAAATAAAGCCGAAACCAAGCGAAGAAGAAAAAGCAGAGCAGGCCGCAGCCGAAGAAGCTGCGAAGCTGGAGGCGCTGGCAGCAGCGGAAAAAGCGGCCGCTGAGAAAGCCGCTGCAGAAGCCGCTGAGGCGGAACGTCTGGCAGCAGAGCAGGCCGCAGCCGAAGAAGCTGCAAAGCTGGAGAATGCCCAGAAACGCTACACAGAACTGTTAGGCCACAAGCCTGGCAACCGCAGCCTGGAAACCTTGCTGGCTGCCATTGCAGAGGCTGAGGCGGAAGACAAAGAGTAATCACCCCTAATTCACTTATAAGTGAAGAGACCCAAGGTAAAAGCCAGGACAGTGAGCCGCCCGGTGGCTTTCGTGCAATCGCAGAAAAGCACCGGTACCGGCAAGCAGCAGGAGAGAGGGAGCGCCAAGATAATCGAGTATGGCAAGGGTAACAAACTGCCGGATGAGATTATCAAGGTGTTTCTCGCCTCGCCTACTGCGCGCCGTTGCTGGCTCAAGCTCAAAAAATTCATTCAGGCGGACGGCTTTTCCGAGCGGGCCGCTGCTGCTGTCAGAGCCAACCCGAGACAAACCACGGACGATCTGCTGCCTTACATCTGCTGGGATGCTGCCGTGTTCGGTTTCGCTCTGCGCGTGAAGTACAACCTGAGCCTGAAGGTGGCGGAGGTGTACCATGTGCCGTTTCATACCGTGCGGAAGCTGGATGATGGGCGCTTCCTGGTGAACCCGAACCTTGGCACTGACAAGGAAAAAAGGGAAGATGACGAGATACTGGACGCTTTTGATGACTCTGAGGAGGCGGTTAAACGATGCCTTACTCAGGTAGGCCCCAAAGGCAACAAACAGCCAGGCCAACTGCTCTACTCCTTCGAAGAAAGCAGCGTGCACCCGCACTACCCGGAGCCCGCCGCCTGGTCTGCCAAGCCTGATATTGAATCGGACACAGAGATCCAGCGGGCCGACTACAACGCCATCCGCAAGCGCGTGAAGCCGAACGTGGGCGTCTTCATTCCTGGTGAATATGACGAGGATAACCTGGATGAGGACGGTAAGTCTGAGATGGACTACCTCGAAGACGAGGTGCGAACGCTGACTGATCCAGAAGGGGAAGGTGATGCCGTGCTCTTCACGGGTGCCGGCAAAGAGGATGCCCCGCAACTCATCACGATTGATGGCATGAAGGCCACGCTCTCCATGGACGCCAAGTCGGAGACCATCCGCAAGCGCATCTGCATGGCTTTCGGCCTGCACCCCTCGCTGATCGGCATGGATACCACGGGCCAGCTGGGCAACACGCAGCAGCTCCTCAACATCATCCAACTCACCCAGCAGGAAGTGCTCGATGTGCAGGGTCTGATCCAGCGCGCCTTTAAAAAGCTGTGGCCTGACTTCGACTGGACCCTGACGAGCCTCAACATCATCAAGGCCGTGCCGGAGCAGATATGGCAGATCATGACCGAGGAGGAGAAGCGCAACTTCGGCGGCTACTCCCCGCTCGAGAAGGAGCAGACGCCGGAAGGGGAAAAGGTGCTCAACGCCCTGAACTCGCTCTCGCCACTGGTAGCCACCAAGGTGCTGGAAAGCATGACAAAAGAACAGATACTGGCTCTGGTAGGGCTGGTAGCTGAGGAAGAACCGACCACCCAAACTGAGGCAGCGCAAGCGAATGCAACTAACACAGGAAGATTTCAAAAAATACGTGCAGCTATCGCCAAACATCTCCCTGGCGCAGCTGCAAAATAGCATTGACGATGCGCTCAAGATGGACGTGCGGCCGCTGTTGGGCGACCTGCACGACCGCCTCACGGGCGCAGCACCCGCCACGCCGCTCACGGCACAGGAGGTGAAGGCGCAGGAGCTGGTGACGCCCGTGTGGGTGTGCCACGCCTTCCAGCGCTTTCTGGAGTGGCACGGCGTCACCGTGGCCGCGGCGGGCATCACCCAGCCGAAAGACGAAAAGGGCGCCTATGAGCATATCTCCGAGGCCCGGCGCGCGCAGCTGCTCCGGTCAGTGGGCGGCAACATCGCCTACTACGAGGGGGAGCTGGGCAAGGCCCTGAAAGAGATCAACGGAACAGGCAGGGGAGGCAGCAAGCGCAGCAGGATTGGGCTACGTGTCATCCGGCCGCGATGAAGGCAGAGATGATACTTATCACCATCGGGGGCGCCGTGATTACCGTGCTGCTGGGCATTGTCGCTTACTTCCTGATCCGGCTGGTAAACCAGCTCGATTCGCTGGACACGCAGCTTAACACACTGAAGACCCAGTTGGCGCTCTACGCCCAGACGGTAGCCTTTCTGCAGGAGAAATACCAGCAGCTACACGATAAATACGAGGAGCTACTGGGGAAATACAACGCGCTACAAAAGGGCGTGGACGCCTTCGATAACTATCTCAACAACAAAAAACGCAAGCCATAAGATTTGGCGATTGTCGCTAACGCGGTCTTAAATGCAAAAAGCCCACTCCTAAGAATGGGCTTATATAGATAGGCAGGATTTGAGCCTGCATTAGCACACCAAATCGTGGGCTAAGAAATAGGTGCTATCCGAGCATAAAGCAACGAGCGTCTGATTCCGCCACTATCTACACCACTAAGGTACTACATATATACATAAGATGTTACAACTTTTATCTAAACACAAAACCACCGCCGTGGCGCTGATCGCCGGGGCCTTCCTGATCGGAGGCATGGTGCGCTGGATGCTCGGGCAGATTGACGCCGTGGAACTGGGTGCCTTCTCCGGCTCCGTCAGCGCCGTGGCCACGGTCCTGATCGGGCTGCTGAGCAAAGACGGAACAGTTAGAAAAGACCCTGAAATCCAATAACCATGGCAACTATCAAACCGGCCTTAGCCATCACCCTGGCGCATGAAGGCTATTATGCTAATGACCCAACCGACACGGGAGGGGAGACTTACAGAGGCATTGCCCGCAACCACAACCCCAACTGGAGCGGGTGGTCTATTATTGACGCACATAAAAAGAAGGCGGGATTCCCTGCCAACCTGAAAGAGGTGATGAGCTCACTGGAACTCTATGTGGCGCGCTATTACAAGGCAGCCTATTGGGATGTGAATAACCTCGACCTGGTAACGGATCAGGCCATCGCATGCGAACTCTTCGACACAGGCGTGAATATGGGAGTTAACATTGCAGCTAAGCTGTTGCAGGAAGCTTTGAACCTGTGCAACCGAAACCAGAAGGATTATCCTGACATGAAAGTAGACGGGCAGATTGGCCCGTTGACGTTGCGCACCCTCAATTCCCACAGCCGCCCCAAATCGGTGCTGAAGGCGCTGAATGTGCTGCAGGGGCAGCGGTACATCTACATCTGTGAGCGCAAGCCGAGCCAGGAGAAGTTCTTCATGGGCTGGCTGGAAAGGGTAACAGTATGAAATACCCGTACCTCCTGATGTTCGCGACATTGATGTCATTAACATCCTGTAAAACCACCTACGTCGTAAACACGGCGCCCGTGGAGGTGATGGCGCCCGACTCCCTTCCGGATCCGCCCCCCTCCGCCAACGGGTGGGCATTCGTGCGCTCCTCTTCACACGGCGGGAAGTATGTGCCGCCTGTGCCTACCGGTAAGATCAAGAACTCCTTTAACACGGACAACTCCCAGAAGAAGTCGAACAATGATGAGTCTGTTGTGAAGGATAAGACCAAAACCAAAGCCAAAGACGCCGGCGTGATCGGGAACGGGAACGAGGTGAAGCAGAGCAAGGGTATTCCCCCGCTGCTGATCTATATCGGCCTGGGGCTATTGATAGCGGCAGCCGTGGGGTATGGGATATACCGGATGAAGAAAGTTTAGAAAATGAAAAAGCTCCTCTTCCTGCTACTCCTGTTCCCCTTCCTGAGCTACGGCCAATGGTCCGAGAGTTTTGAGAGCACCAAGGACACCGCCCTCTACGACTGCTGGACCTTCCGGGAGGCGCAGATCGTGGACTATGCCAACGGCTACGAAGGGTGGATGCACCTGGTCAAGCTGAGCACCACGGGCGGCTATATCGAAACGCCTTACATGGACTTTGCGCAGGACAGCCTCTTTCAGTCCCTTTACTTCCAGTTTTACGCCACCGGAAACGATGGCAAAACAGCGGCATTGTCCATCGACTACATCAACACGGAAGGAGAGGTGGTGGACGGCTACTTTATATATGGCGAGGGCAGCGGATCTTTCGGGGCTTCTACTTCGGCCCAAAACTACACCGGCAGGGCAAAGGCCCGGATATTCGTGTACGCGGTAAACGACAGCGCCCAGGCGATCGGCATCTACGTGGATGAGTTCCAGGGCTTCGGCCTTGCGCTCTCCTGTGAGCAGGCGGTGCTGCCTGTTCACCTGATCTCATTCAAGGCGGTTGGGGACCAGCTGCTCTGGGTCACGGCCATGGAGCAGAATGTGGAGCGGTTCGCCGTGGAGAATTCCACCGACGGCATGAACTTTCGGGAGGTGGGCACGGTAAAGGCGGCGGGCTTCTCCCAGGGCCGGAGGGACTACGCGTGGCGCTATGCCAAAGTGGGCGGAACTTCCTATTTCCGGTTACGCACGATAGACCGGGACGGCACCTATGAGCTGAGCAAGGTGATCGCCGTGTCGGGGCGGGAGGATATCGCCTTCGGGCCGTTTACCATCGGGGTAACGGAAGAGGTGCGGCAACTGTCCGTGTATGACATGCAGGGCAGAAGGCTGCAGGAGCACCGGACGCCGGCGGCGTTTCCGGAAGTGAAGCGGGGTGTGCCCCTGATCCTGCAGCTGGTGACCGACCGGCGGGCCTACTCGCAGAAGGTATTGTATAAGGATTAAGGTTGTTTGTTTATGATTGATCGACATAAGCCCCGCCCCTCTGGAGTGGGGCTTATCGTGGGGTAATAAAATTTAGGGCGCGCCGGCGGCGCTGGCCTTGGGCTATGGGTGGTGCTGTGATTGCACAAATCAAATACGGATTACCATGTATTAAGGGATATAATAAAGAACATAAGTAAGTTATTCACAAAAGTTTGTGAATATGTCCGTTCAATTATATGTTTGATATGCACTTACTCTATCAGGCGAAGGACTGAATCAATTTAAACCGGTTCGCGTTGAAGGATAAAGAAAGAACATTTCTAAGCGGAGAAAATCAACCATGCAAGCATTCGAAGAGGTTATTCAGGACACGTACTTAGAGACCGAAAAAATCTTCTTTAAGGAAGAAAGCAGCAATGTTGTCCGTGTTGGTAGTGACCGCTTTCTGGACTTGGTGATAGAGTTCAAGGAGGGGTTTGACAAATTGACCATTAAATTTCAAAATCTTAATGAATCTTTAGAAGAGGGGCTAACATTTTGCTCAGATGAATATTTGCAGTCAAAGGGAGGTTCTCTGCGCTCATTACTTAGAAGCTCAAAACGTCTTGTTGCCACCTTTGTAAAAAGCGCTTATTACCCGGGCGTTAAAACCGCTGTTAGGCGGTATGAAGAAGAGGTAAATTGCTTACAGGAATTTATTCAGGACATAGAGCTTAGAACTAAGGTCATCAAAGAGGATGATGAGTTTCAAGCATTGATTGCCCAAATAAACTCCTTGTAGATGATTGTAAATGCCCTAAACAGCTTCATGCATGAACTCGAAGCATTCTGCAAAAGACCTAAACATGGCTACAGTAGTTGCAAGCAGGATATTGTGAATGAGTTCGGAGGGTTAGACGATATCAACAGCTTTTTTAATAAGCCGGAATTGATTACTATAAATGGTGACACCCGGCTAAACAAAACCAGAATTGCAAATTCAGGGCAGAATATAGGCAAAAGTGGCGGTTTCAGGGTTCTATACATTGTAAATCGCGCCACAGAGGAAGTAACATTTCTGCATATATATGCAAAGAAAGGTAGTAATGGCAAAGCCAACGTTACAGGTACTGAGCTTAAGAGACTGCTTAAAAATTATATCGATGCGAAACGGCAGAATTCTCTCAGTTTGATAAGCGAAGAAAAAGACCTGCTTAAAGTGTTGAAATAACTAAAAGCCTCTCCCAACCGGAGGGGCTTTTTCGTGCTACCCCCTCCGCGGCGTCAGCAGGGCCCGGCCCCTGAGCCAGCGGTGCTCGTTCTCGAACAGGACCTCCAGTATATAGGAATCAGAGGCAAAGGTCAGCTCCAGCCCGGCGTTGGTGAGGGTGTAGGAAAATTCATGCGGCCCCTGAGCGATCCCATAAGCCAGCGCGTGGAAGCCCGGATCCTCGAACTCGATGTCTTCCCCGTTCTTCACGAAACTGCTGTGCCTGCTCTCCTCTTTCCGCCTGTACATGGGTGTGTGGTAACGCTGCGTAAACTTTGCTTAAACAATGCTTAAACATTTCGTTGAACAGGCGGGTATAGCCTGTTAAAATGTGTGCCCTGTGGGCGCAAAAAAGCCCCTTTTCTGAATGAAACAGGGGCTTTTGATTAATTATTTGTGGCCTCGCCCAGAATCGAACTGGGATCTAAAGTTTAGGAAACTTCTATTCTATCCGTTGAACTACGAGGCCGGCACACTAAAAGTGAATTCCGCTGCAAATGTACAGCAATTAACACCATTTTACAAGCCGCAAGAATTATGGCTCATCGGGTTTAGAAAGTGGCGAAGGCGATGGCAAAACCGATAACGGTCAGCACCAGGCCGATCATGAAAATGGAGTAGGAAATGCGCAGGATCTTGTACTTCCGGCCCAGCACGTCGCCAAGGTAATAGATGTCGGTGATCATGTTGTTGTAAAGGGCCTTCTTGTCACGCATGATCTCGTGCATTCCGTCGTGGAAATCCTCCAGCGGTAGCTTCGTGAAATTTCCGAAGAAGAGCAGGCTGACACTCCGCGTGTTGATCTTCTTCTTTTTCTTGTTGATGTTGAAACTGGTGATCTCCGGCTGCGCCGAGATGATGGCGAACACAAGCGACCCCAGGGTGGTGAGCAGCAGCATGCCAATCGGGATGATGGTGGTGCGATGCTGGGCAAACTCTGTCCCGATGACCGCAGACTGGGCGCTGAGGTACGTTATCACAATAGAAAGGATAATGGCATTTAGGCTGATCATCATGTTGGCCTTGTTGTCTGCCATGGCGCTGAGGTCGAGGTGGGTGCGGTAGGTGCTGCGGAACATCGTCTCGATTCCCCGCTTTGGCTGCGCCAGCGTTTCGCGGTTCTTCTTGTCAGACTTCTTTTTCTTCTTGTCCTCCTCGCTCAGGCGCTCCCGCTGCTCCTGTATGTTCAGGCCCAGCTGCCCTGCGAACATGTGCTGTGCATGGCTGGTGTGGAAGTTCGTGGAAAGCAGGAAGTCCATCTGGAACTGCGCCCACTCCCTGTCGGAGAAGAACCTGTCCAGGAAAATCTCCCATTCCACGCGCAGCAGCTCGGCGGTGGCCGAGAAGGTAGGCTTGCCAATGTTCGACAGGTCTGCGTCCACCAGCAGTTCCTCCAGCAGGGTCTGTGGCTCCACAGTGTGTTTGGTGGCCATAATGCAGCTCCTGATTAGCTCCGTGCGCTCCGCAGGGTAGTTGTGCTCCTTCAGCCACTCGCCCGCGATGCGTATGCTCTCTTCCTCGTGGCCTTCATACGCATTTACATAGCCC
Source organism: Pontibacter saemangeumensis (assembly GCF_039541895.1). Taxonomy (NCBI): domain Bacteria; kingdom Pseudomonadati; phylum Bacteroidota; class Cytophagia; order Cytophagales; family Hymenobacteraceae; genus Pontibacter; species Pontibacter saemangeumensis. The sequence goes on along the minus strand of NZ_BAABHC010000014.1, from coordinate 529,746 downwards.
GTGTCGTGAAACCAGGCCGCCAGCACCAGGTCCTGCAGTTGGTCAGCGCTTATGCCGCTGTTCTGGCCGAGCTCCTGCGCCACCGACACCACCTCCAGCGTGTGCCGGTAGTTGTGGTACACCAGTTTCTTTGAAAGTTTCTCTTTAAATAACTTGAAAACAAACTCACTGGCTTGCTTCACTAATTCAGGTTCTTCCATAAAAGGTTGCGCTTGCGCGCCAGATTTTAAAGCCTCTCGCGGCACTACGATTAGCATAGGGTGCAGTTTAGACGCACACTGTTTGCGGTTACGGTAAAAAACAGCTTTTTGTTAGTGAACGGGGTGCTGCGTCAGGGTGAAAGCACCCGTAGGGGCAACAACTAAAACCCCTGTCATCTCGTTTATCAATTTCAGTCCTACAGTGCCTGCGGTACCTTTTTCCGCCGATACAAAGGCGGAGGAGCTAACGCAATACGTTGCCCGGGTGCAACTCTGTCGTTCGAAAGCGGCATAGGTCCGGTTGCCAGCCTGATGCTCGCAGCAGGCACACGACGGATATGGCTGCACCTCAGGCAGCAGATTTGAAAGAACCAAACTTCCTATGATCCAAGTCTTACTTAAATGGCGCCAGCTGTGCACTCACCCCATATGCCTGGCTCTTTTATGCACCATCCTCACGGCCTGCGGCGTCTCCCACCAGCCTTACTACAGCCGCGAAGCCTCCAGGTGGCAGCAGGACGTGCCCGACCCACAGAACAAACTGCTATATACGGTGTTCCTGATCGGGGATGTGGGCGCCCCTGACCCGGACGGCGAGCCCTCGATGATATTGATGCGGAAGCAGATGGAGCAGGCCGGGATGCAGAGTGCTACCATCTTTCTGGGCGACAACGTGTACATGAACGGCCTGCCCGAGCCCGACGCCTATGACCGGGAGGTGTCGGAGAGGCGCCTGAGGGACCAGCTCGACATTATGAAAGGCTACCCCGGCGAGAAGTACATGATACCGGGCAACCATGACTGGAACCACAGTGGCCGTGGCGGGATCGAGGCCATCCTGCGGGAGCAGCGCTTTGTAAACGAATACCTGACAGAAGAGAACATCGTGACGGGTGGTGACTTCTTCGTGCCCGGCGACGGCTGCCCCGGCCCGTACGAGGTGAAGATACACGACGACCTGGTGTTGATCGCCATTGACTCGGAGTGGTGGCTGCACCCTTTCGACCGGCCGTACGGCGACGACTCTCACTGCGGCGCGGGTACTGAGGTCGATTTCCTGGTGCAGTTGGAGGATATCATTGAGAAGAACAGCGGCAGTGACATCCTGGTGGTAGGGCATCACCCTCTGATGAGCAGGGGGGCGCACGGCGGCTTCTTCTCCCTCAAGGACCACTTCTTCCCGCTTACCATGCTGCGCGACTGGATGTACCTTCCGTTGCCGGTTATCGGCTCTATCTACCCGTTTGCCCGGAAGTACGGCGGTATTCTGCAGGATATTCCGCACCCCCGCTACCAGGCATATATAGAGGGTCTGCTCAACATTTTCGACAAATACGACAACATCATATATGCGGCGGGCCACGAGCACGCGCTGGAGCATTATAAATACAAGAACCTGTCGCACATTGTGAGCGGGTCCGGCTGCAAGGTGCAGTACGTGAATCCAGGTGGCGACGTGAGCTATGTGCAGAAGGTGAAAGGGTTCGCTAAGGTGATGTATTACGAGAACGGGGAGGCCTGGGTGGAGTACTGGGAGCCCCTCGGTGACGGATCTACCGGCAACGTGACCTACCGCACGCCGCTGTACGCCAAAAAGCCACGCAGGGAGGTGCCGCTGGTAAGGGACAATACGAATTATGCCGACAGCACGATCACACTGGCTGCCAGCACCGAGTACCAGGCATCGGGCCTGCGCGAGAAGCTGCTGGGCAAGCATTACCGCGATGTATGGGCAACGCCGGTGGAGGTGCCGCTGCTGGATATGAAAAACGAGTTCAGCGGCCTGACTCCCTATCAGAAAGGGGGTGGCAAGCAAACCGCCTCGCTGAAAGTACGCAACCCGGACGCCAGAGAGTACTCGCTGCGCACCATCAACAAGGACCCTACGAAGGCACTCCCGGAGTACCTCCAGGAAACAGCGGCACGTACGCTGCTGCAGGACCAGATATCGGCGCAGCACCCCTACGGCGCACTGGCTATACCGCCCCTGGCCGATGCCGCAGGTGTATACCATACCAACCCGAAGCTGGTATATATCCCCAACACGCCTTACCTGCGGCAGTACATCGATGAGTTTGGCAATACCCTCGCTTTCCTGGAGGAGGATGCCGACGAGAACCACGAGGAGACCGCCAGCCTGGGCAATGCCGAAAACCTGGTGGGTACCGAAAAGCTCCTGGATGATTTGGAGGACGACAACGACAATGAGGTAGACCAGCTAGAGTTTGTGCGGGCCCGCCTGCTGGACATGCTCATCGGCGACTGGGACCGCCACGAGGGCCAGTGGCGCTGGGTGGAGGAGAAAAAGAAAAACGACAAGGGCAAACTCTTTACCCCAGTGCCCGAGGACCGGGATATGGCTTTCTTTAAAGTAGACGGCATGCTGCCCTGGCTGGCCACCCGCAAGTGGGGCGTGCGCAACGTGCAGCACTTCGGGTATGATTTCCCGGATGTGATCGGGCTTAACCTGAGCGCCCTCACCCTGGACCGCACCTTTACCTCCAGGGCCACCCGCGAGGACTGGATCCAGATAGCACAGGATATAAAGTCCCGTGTAACGGACGAGGTGATTGAGGAGGCCATAAACCAGTGGCCCGACAGCGTGCGGGAACTTACCGGCCCGGATGTGGCCGCGAAGCTGAAATCCAGAAGGGACAAACTGCCGCAGGTGGCCGAAGAGTATTACAGTTTTCTGGCGCAGTACGTGGATATATCGGGCAGCGACAAGCACGAGCGCTTCGAGGTGAACCGCCTGGACAATGAGCGGGTGGAGGTAACGGGCTACAAGATATCGAAGGAGGGAGAGGTTCTGGAGGACTTCTACCACCGCGTATTCCTCACAGCCGAGACAAAGGAAATTCGCCTATATGGCCGGGATGGCGAAGATGAGTTTGAGGTGACCGGCGATGTGGAGGAAAGCATACTGGTGCGCATCATCGGCGGCGGCAACGAGGATGAGATCATAGACAGATCGAGCGTGAGCGGCCTGAAAAAGTATACGGTTATATATGACACCAACCCCGGAAGCGTGCTGGTGTTGGGCAGCGAGAGCAAAGACAAGACCACGCCAGACGAAGAGGTGACCCGTTATGACCGGGATAATTTCAAGTTGCCATACGTGGGACCGAGGTTGTCGGCGGAGTACAACGTGGACGACGGGCTGTTTCTGGGGGCGGGCCTGCTGCTGCGCACGCAGAAGTTCAGGAAGGCGCCCTACGCATCGGAGCACCTGCTGGAGGGGAACTTTGCCTTCCTGACCAAGTCTTTCAACATACGCTATACCGGCGATGTGCGCAAGGTGCTGGGCGAATGGAGCCTGGCCATGAACGGCGCTTTGCAGGGACCGCAGTACCAGCGTAACTTCTATGGCCTCGGTAACTTGTCGCAGCAAACCTCTGACGCAGACGACAGCTACTACCGGGTGCGCTACAGGCGCCTGGGGCTGGATGCCTCCCTTTACAAAGACCTCACCTCTTTCCTGAAAGTGGGGATAGGGCCGACTTACGAACGTTTCCAGGTGGAGACACCGGACCGGCCAAACTTCCTGTTGGACGAGGCGCGCGCCGGCCGGGTGGATCCGGGCACTTATGATATGGAAGAAGGGGAGTTTGAGGTGCAGCATTACGCCGGCGCGACAGCCTATGCCAACTTGGATGTGGTGGGGGCGGGCAGCAGCACAGAAGCCAACCCGCGCATCGGGATACGCTTTCACAACCGGATCAGCTACAACCAGCAGTTAGACGGCGAGGAGCTTAGTTTTACGAACCTAAGCTCTGAGTTCAGGTTTTATATCAGCCCAAATTTCCCGCTGCAGCTTACGTGGGCAGGGAGAGTGGGCGCGGCCCATAACATCGGCGACTTCCGTTTTTACCAGGCAAACACCCTGGGCGGCACCTCAAACCTGCGCGGCTACCGCCGCACGCGCTTTGCCGGGCGCAGCAGCCTGTATGCCAACGGAGAGGCGCGCATCCAGCTGTTCGACTTCAACCTGTACCTGACACCAGGGAAAATAGGCGTACTGGGCCTGCTCGATGCCGGCCGCGTGTATTATGACGGGGAGCCGAAGCAGAGCTTCTTCCGCAGCCTGCACACCGGCTACGGCGGCGGTGTCTGGGTGGATTTGCTGAACCGCACTGTATTTTCGCTCTCCTATGCCATTGGCGAGGACGAAAAGCTGGCGATGCTGAATTTCGGCTTCTTTTTCTAACAGAAACGGGCGATTGCAGTATATAGGGGAAGCTGCGCGGTACCGGCGGCATATGAGACGCAAACCTGATCAATCCTGAGAAAACTATGAAAAAAATTAGACCATTACTGTATGCGCTGGCTTTGCTTTGCCTGGCACAGCAGGCACAGGCGCAGGAAACGGAAAGCAAAGCCGAGGCAATCAGCGATATCATCGATTACGCTTCGCCCTCTGTCAGGGGGATGGGCCGGGCACGCGGCGTGGTGGTCAGCTACGAGCGCCTGCCGCAGTTCGACATTGATTCAGAGTCTGATGACCCGCGGGTCGGCAATGGCAGCGCCCACATCCGGCGCAACAACCAATTTTCCATGCGGGCGCTTGCGCCTTTGATGAACAAGCCGCAATCCAAGTTAATCCTTGGGATCGGCTACAGTATAGAGGAGTTCAACTTCGATGACCTCACCCCCGGCTCCTACCCCCTTTACAGCTACCTCGAGGACAAGGACCTGAAGAGCCTGGGGCTGCAACTGGCTTTCCTGCACTCCATCGACGAGCGCCGCTTTTACCTCATTCGTGTTTCGGGCGATCTGAACGGCGATTACACGCATGCCAACATCAACATTGCCGACTACCTGAAAGCAACAGTGGACCTGGCTTATGGGTGGAAGAAATCACCTGATTTCTCTATAGGTATAGGTGCGCAGTGGGGCTACACGTTTGGCAGGCAAAGGTTGTTGCCTGGAGTTCTGTACAACCGCACTTTTAATCCAAAATGGGGGGTGGAGTCTATCTTCCCGGCTAATCTCCGCCTGCGCTACAACGCGAACGAGAAGACGTTGTTTTATGTCGGCTACAGGTTAGAGGGTGCCAGCTATAACCTGTATGTGGACGAGCCGCCGCTGTCGCAGTTCAAGGACCTGGAACTGCGCCGTACCGACGTGAAAGGGCTGGTGCGCTTGGAGCGGGAGATATATGACTTTCTGTGGTTCTCCGTGGAAGGGGGCTTCCGGCAGTATTTCCGTAACCGGATATTCGATGAAGTCGGCTCGAGAGACGTACTGATCGACAACGACCTGGCGGGTGCCGGGTATGTGGGTGTAGAGGTATACTTGGTGCCTCCGCGCAGTTGGGTGGATAAGAAGAAGTAGGGCAGAGCCCGACAGAGACCCTATATATAAAA